>DAIOGP010000037.1:0-9512 GCA_036745135.1 Solirubrobacteraceae bacterium | reverse complement strand
TCGAGCAGGTTGATGATCTGCGCCTGGATCGACACGTCGAGCGCCGAGACGGGCTCGTCGGCCACGATCAGCTTGGGCTCGAGCGCCAGCGCGCGCGCGACGCCGATCCGCTGGCGCTGGCCGCCGGAGAACTCGTGCGGGAAGCGGTTGTAGTGCTCGGGGCTGAGCCCCACGCGCTCGAGCAGGTCCTGCACCTTGGTCTTGACCGGCGCCCCGCCCTTCGCCCTGCCGTGGAGCTTGATCGGATCGCCGACGATCTGACCGATGCGCTTGCGCGGGTTCAGCGAGGCGTAGGGATCCTGGAAGATCATCTGCATCTGGCGGCGCAGCGGGCGCATCGCGTGCCGGCCGAAGTGCGTGACGTCGGTGCCCTCGAAGCGGACCGTCCCGGCCGTCGGCTCGAGCAGGCGCAGCACGCAGCGCGCGAGCGTCGACTTCCCGCAGCCGGACTCGCCGACCAGGCCGAAGGTCTCGCCGGGCCGGATCGCGAACGTGACGTCGTCGACGGCGTGCACGCGCGCGATCTCGCGGTCGAACACGATCCCGCCCTTGATCGGGAAGTACTGCTTGAGGTGCTCGACCTCGACGAGCGGACCGCCGTTCGCTGCGCTCGTGCTCATGTGGCACCTGCCCGCAGGCCGATCTGGCCCTCGACGACGCGCTTGACGAGCTTCTGCTCGGGCGTCAGCCAGCAGCGATCGAGATGGGCGGGCGTCGCCACGCGCTGCTCGATCGGCGGGAGCTGCGCGCATTGGTCGAACTCGTGCGGGCAGCGCGGCGCGAACGGGCAGCCGGGCGGGCGGTTGATCAGCGACGGCGGCATGCCCTTGATCGACGGCAGCCGGCCGGGGCGGTCGCGATCGACGCGGGCGAGCGAGCCGAGCAGGCCCCAGGTGTAGGGGTGCTGGGGGTCGTAGAAGATCTCCGCCAGGGTCCCGCTCTCGACGATCATCCCGGCGTACATCACGAGCACGCGGTCGGCGATCTCGGCGACGACGCCGAGATCGTGCGTGATCAGGACGACCGAGCCGAGCTCGCCGCGCAGCCCGCTGAGGAGTTCGATGATCTGCGCCTGGATCGTGACGTCGAGCGCCGTCGTGGGCTCGTCCGCGATCAGGATGCGCGGCTTGTTGGCGAGCGCCATCGCGATCATCGCGCGCTGGCGCATGCCGCCCGAGAACTCGTGGGGGTAGTTGTCGACGCGGCGCTCGGGCTGCGGGATCCCGACGCGGTCAAGCAGCTCGATCGCGCGCTCGCGAGCCTGGGCCTTGGTCACCTTCTCGTGCGCGCGGATCTGCTCGGCGATCTGCCATCCGACGCGGTACACGGGGTGCAGCGAGGTCATCGGGTCCTGGAAGATCATCGCGATGTCGCTGCCGCGGAGCTTGCGCAGCTGCTGGTCGTCGGCGGCGACGAGATCGACGCCGCCGAACATGATCCGCCCGTCGAACTCCGTGTTCGGCGAGCGCGTCAGCCCCATGATCGTCTGCGACGTGACGGACTTCCCGCAGCCGGACTCGCCCACGATCGCGAGCACCTCCCCCGGGCGCAGCTCGAAGGACACGTGGTCGACGGCGCGCACGACGCCGTCTTCGGTCCGGAAGCGGACGCTCAGGTCCTCAACGGAAAGCAGCGGCTCGCTGGCGGCGGGGTTCACGGTCATGCGTTCAGGCGGATGCGCGGGTCGATGAACGCGTACGTGATGTCGACGAGCGCCGAGAACAGGATGATGAAGAACGCGCCGTACAGCGTCGTGCCGAGGATCGGCGGCAGGTCAAGGCTGCCGACCGAGTCCGCGACGTACTGGCCCACGCCGTTGAGGTTGAAGACCTTCTCGGTCAGGATCGCGCCGCCGCCGAAGGCCGCGCCGAAGTCGAGCCCGAACAGCGTCACGATCGGGATCAGCGCGTTGCGCAGCACGTGGCGCACCAGCACCCGTCGCGGCGAGAGGCCCTTCGCGCGCGCGGTACGCACGTAGTCCTCGTTGATCGTGTCGAGGACGTTCGAGCGCAGGAGGCGGCTGTAGAAGCCGATGAACAGGATCGAGAGCGCGGTCCACGGCAGGAGCAGGTGGTAGGCCCACTGCACCGGGTCCTTGCTCAGCTCGGTGTAGTCCCCCGGCGGGAACCACGAGACCTTGTACGTGAGGAAGTACAGCATCAGCTCGCCGATCCAGAAGATCGGCAGCGAGATGCCGACGATGCCGAGCATCGTCAGCACGCGATCCGGTAATCGGCCCGCGTTCACCGCGCTGATCACGCCGAACAGGATCCCGAAGAAGAGCCAGATGATCGCCGCGCCGACCACGAGCGACGCGGTGCGCGGGATCCCCTGGATGAGGCGCTCGCGCACGTTGGTGCGATCCGAGTAGGAGACGAGCTCGCCCTTGATCGTCTTCTTCATCAGGCGGAAGTACTGGACGGGCTTCGAGTCGTTGAAGCCGTAGTCCTCGCGGATCTGCGCGCGCACCGTCTCGTTCGAGTTGCGCCCCGCGATCCGCAGCGCCGGATCGCCGCCCGGGATCAGGTAGAAGATCACGAACGTGATCACCGAGATCGCCCACAGGACGAAGACCATGTTGATCATCCTGCGAACGGCGAAGCGCAGCACCTAGCCGACCCCCCTCACGCCTGCAGGCGGATGCGCGGGTCGATGAAGGCGTAGGCGATGTCGACGAGCGCCGAGAAGGCGACGATCAGGAACGCGCCGTAGAGCGTGGTGCCGAGGATCGGCGGCAGGTCGAGGCTGCCGACCGAGTCCGCGATGTACTGCCCCACGCCGTTGAGCCCGAACACCTTCTCGACCAGGATCGCGCCGCCGAGCGAGGCCCCGACGTCGAGCCCGAAGACCGTCACGATCGGGATCAGCGCGTTGCGCAGCACGTGTCGCCCGAGCACGCGCCGGCGCGAGAGGCCCTTGGCCCATGCGGTGCGAACGAAGTCGTCGTGGATCGTGTCGAGGATGTTGGAGCGCAGGAGCCGGCTGTAGAAGCCGATGCTGAGCAGCGCAAGCGTGGCCCACGGCAGGACCAGGTGGTAGGCCCATTGCACGGGGCCCGCCGTGAGCGGCGCGTAACCGCCCGGCGGGAACCACGAGACCTTGTACGTCAGCCAGTAGAGCGCCAGCAGCCCGATCCAGAACTCGGGCAGCGAGATGCCCGTGATCGCGAAGATCGTCAGCAGCCGGTCGGGCCAGCGGCCGGCGTAGACGGCGCTGATCACCCCGAGGAGCACGCCGAAGAACAGCCAGATCGCCGCCGCGCCGAGGATCAGCGACGCCGTTGCCGGCACGCCCTGGAGCAGCCGCTCGCGCACGTTCGTGCGATCCGAGTAGGACTCGAGCTGCCCGTTGAACGTCTTCTCCATCAGGCGGAGGTACTGAACGGGCTTCGCGTCGTTGAAGCCGTAGTCCTCGCGGATCTGCGCGCGCAGCGTCTCGTTCGAGTTGCGCCCCGCGATCCGCAGCGCCGGATCGCCGCCCGGGATCAGGTAGAAGATCACGAACGTGATCACCGAGATCGCCCACAGGACCAGGGCCATGTTGATCAGCCTGCGGACGATGAAGCGAAGCACTCAACGCAGGCGCACCTTCGCGCGCGGGTCGAGGGCGTCGCGCAGCCCGTCGCCGAAGACGTTCAGCGACAGCACCGTCAGGACGATCGCGATGCCGGGCACGATCGCCTGGTGCGGCGCGGTCGTGAGCCGGGCGACGCCGTCGGAGATCAGGTTGCCCCACGACGGGGCGGGCGGCTGGATGCCGGCGCCCAGGAACGACAGCGCCGCCTCGGTCAGGATGTTGTTCGCGATCGTCAGCGTGCCGAAGACGAGGACGGTCGAGGTCAGGTTCGGCAGGATCTCGCTGAACATGATCCGCAGCGGGCCCATGCCCTGGGCGACCGCGGCCTCGACGAACTCCTTCTCGCGCAGCGAGAGCACCTGGCCGCGCACCGGCCGGCCGAGGTACGGGATGAAGATCGTCCCGATGATGATCGTCGGGATCCACAGCGAGTCGCCCTGGATCGTGATGAAGCCCAGGTGCAGGCCGCCGAGCGCAAGCGCGGTGCCGAGCGCGATCGCGAACAGCAGCACGGGGAACGACCACACGATGTCGAAGACGCTCGAGATCACGCGGTCGATCCAGCCGCGGAAGTAGCCGGCGCACAGCCCGAGCACGAGCGCGCCGAGAATCGTCAGCACCGCCGAGGCGAAGCCCACGAACAGCGAGTTGCGACCGCCGTAGAGCAGGCGCACCGCGACGTCACGGCCGTTCTGGTCGGCGCCGAGCAGGTACTTCTTGCTGAACCCGGGCCCGATCGGCTTGCCGTCGGGCGTGACGATGAACTGCTTCTTGCCGCCGCGGACGAGGGTCCCCGTGAGGTTGTTGCGGTCGGGCGTGTTGCCCGCCCAGTCCGCGTAGAGCGGCGCCGCGAGGCAGAGCGCGACGACGAGCACGAACAGCACGAGGAAGAACAGGGCCACGCGGTTGCGCCGCAACCGCCGCCCGGCGAGCCGCCATGGGCTGAGCCCCTCGATCCGCTGGTCGGCCCCCGACTCGGCCGCGACGAGACCCGCCGCGTCGAAGCTGAAGTCGGTTTCGGGCTGGCTGCTCACGGCGGTGGGAGGGCGGGAGGGCGCGCGCGGCGCCCTCCCCCTCCGCGCGTTCCTACTTCAGGCAGAACTCGGCCCAGTCGTGGGTCCAGAGCGCATGTTCGCCCTTGCAGTTCTGGAAGTCCATCCGATCGGAGAAGAACGTCGACTGCTTGCGGTTGCCGTAGATGGCCCAGTAGGCCTTCTTCTGGATCTCGACGTCGAGCGCCGTCCACTGGTCGATCACCGCCGGCGTGAGCTCCGGCTGCGCGACCGCGGCGTCGATCCTCGCGGCGAGCTCCTTGTCGGAGGCGTTGTAGGAGTAGTTGTTGTTGCCGGTCGCGACGACCTTCTCCGGGTTCACGAGGACGTCGATGAAGTCGGCCGGATGCGGGTAGTCCTGGAACCAGTTGGCCCAGCCCGTCTGCGCGCCCGTCTTGCGATCGCCGATCGTCGTGAAGTACGTCTCGGCCGGCACGATCTTGACCTTCGCCTTGAGGCCGATCTGGTTGAGCGTGTCGGCCCAGTACTGCACGGTGTTCTTCGTCTGCTCCTCGTCGTTGCCCCAGACGGTGACCGCCTTGCCCTCGGCCCCGGCCTGCTTGATCAGCGCCTTGGCCTTGGCGAGGTCGAAGGGGTACATGTCCGGCGCCTGCTTGAAGCCCGGCACGCCCGGCGGCAGGATCGTGTTCGCCGGCGAGAGCACCCCGCCCTGGATGCGGTTGATCGCGTTGACGTCGACCGCGTAGTTGGCGGCCTGGCGCACCAGGACGTCGTCGAACGGCGGGACCTCGCTGTTCAGGAAGAAGTAGAACGACGAGTTGGTCGGGAACTGCTCGAAGCGCTTGCCGCCGTACTTGGCCTTGATCGCGGCCACGCGGTCGGCGGGTGGGTTGTCGATCATGAAGTCCGCGGTGTTGTTCGTGATCTTCGTGACCTGCGTCGCGAGCTGCTTGTCGATCGTGACGTTGAAGCCGGCGGCCTTGCCTGCATCGATGGCCGTGCCCTTGAGCGACTCCGAGAAGTTGGGGTTCGCGACCAGCTTGTAGCTGCGGTTCACGACCACGTCCTTGAACGCGTAGCGCCCGGTGCCCGGCGGCGGGTTCTTCGTCTGGTTCTCGGCCGGAGTCGAGGCCGGGACGACGCCGGCGAACGGGAGCCCGAGCTGATAGGCGAAGTCGCCGCGCGGCTTGACGAGCTCGATCTTGATCGTGCCCGCCGCGTCGTCGGCCGTGATCCCCGTCACGCCGCCCTTCTTGGACTTGAGGTACTCGGCGCCGCCCACGATGTTCGTGAACCCGAGCCCGGAGCCCTGCGAGTCCATCTTGAGCAGGCGCTCGATCGAGGCCTTGAAGTCAGAGGCCTTGACGGGCGTGCCGTCGGAGAACTTGAGGCCCTTGCGGAGCGTGAAGTCCCACGTCTTGCCGTCCTTGGAGACCGTCGGGAGCGCCTCCGCGAGCCCGGGGACGACCTTCGCGCCCGCGAGCCCCGGCTTGTGCTCGTAGGTGAGCAGGCCCGGATAGACCTGGGAGAGCGCCTCCCAGCCGTCGACCGTGTACGACAGGGCCGGGTCGAGGAAGTCCGGGTACGAGGTCCCGAGGATGTTGATCGTGCCACCCGCCTTGCCTGTCCCACCTGACGTGCTGCCGCCCTTGTCGCTGCTGCCGCACGCGGCGAGCACGACGCTGATGACGGCGACCGCGAGGAAACCTGCCCCAACGCGCATTCCTCTACCTCCACTCATGACGATGACTCCTTCTCGGGAACCCTGGGCGGGAAACCTACAGCGACGCGAGGCGCGAGGTCGCAGGTCAGTGCAAAGCTTGATGCTCGGTCCCGACGGCTCGGTCGCGAATCGTCGCGTGCCCCTGGCGGGCGCGCTCGACTCGGATCGGGCCAGGGACCTGGCGAGGTAGCTTTCGCCTCCCGACACGCCGCTCCTGCAACGAGCTCGGGCTCCGCGCCCCTTGGCTCTACGCTTGTTCGGGGCCCCGATAGCTCAGGCGGATAGAGCGACTCCCTCCTAAGGAGTAGGCCGCTGGTTCGAGTCCAGCTCGGGGCATGCGCTGGAGCGGCACGGGGCTCCGCCGCGTTCGCGCGCGTCCGTCAGCGGTCCGGGCGCTCCGGGTAGACGTCGTCGATCGTCGTGAGCGCGACGAGCGGCGTGCCCGCGGCGGCCCCGATCGTCGCCGCGCCGCCGGCGAGCCGGTCGCAGACCGCGACCACGCCGCAGACCTCGAGCCCCGCGTCGCGCACGGCAGCGATCGCCTTGAGCGTCGACCCACCGGTCGTGACCACGTCCTCGACCACCAGGCAGCGCTCGCCCGGATCGAGCGGCGGCCCCTCGATCAACCGGCCGAGCCCGTGCGCCTTGGCCTCCTTGCGCACGAAGAACGCCTTCACGTCCGCGCCGCCCGCGAGCGCCGCGCACGCGATCGGGTCCGCGCCCATCGTGATGCCGCCGACGGCGGTCGCTCCCGTCGCGTCGACCTGCTCCGCCATCAGCTCGGCCAGCGCGCGGAAGCCGGCGGGCCGCAGGATCGCCCGCTTGACGTCGACCAGGTACTGGGCGGTGGCCCCGCTCGTGAGCACGACCTCGCCGATCACGAGCGCGTGCGCGCGCAGCTCCGCGATCAGACGCGAGCGCGCGTCGGTGGCGGTGGCGGGCGGCGCGGTCATGGGCGCCGTGAGCCTAGACGCGACTACGGGTAGACGTCGATCCGATCGCCGATCCGGATCCAGCTGTAGATCGCGAAGGCGTCGGGAATCGGCACGCGCAGGCAGCCGTGGCTCGCCGCGTAGGGCGGCACCTGGGCGTAGCCGTGGACGGCGTAGCCGCCGTAGAAGTAGGTCGAGTGGACCATGCCGTGCGAGTTCGTGCCGGGCTGCTTGGAGTAGAAGCGGAACGTGCCCCGGACCGTCGGCGTCGACGGCTTCCCGGAGCTGATCGGGTAGACGCGAACCGGTCGCGCTCCGTCGGCGAGCACCAGCACCTGGCGCGACAGGTCGGCCTCGACGTGGCGGCCGTGCTTCGGATAGCGCAGGCGGAAGGCGCCCCTGCCGAGCGCGACCCGGCGGAAGACGAGCCGGTCGACCGTCGTGGTGCGGGCGAGCCCGTTGACCTTGCGATAGGCGAGGACGGCGCGCGCCGTGCCGCCGTCGAAGGCCGGCGAGCGCGGAACGGCGTAGTGCAGGGCCGCGAGCTTGCGCTGCACGAAGCGCACGAGCGGGCCACGCGCGCCGGCCCGGAGCGGCATGCTCACCACCCGCACGGAGACGCGGCGCGCCGCGAGCCGCCGCTGCTCGGGCGTCGCGGCATGGTCGGCGCGGACGGTGATGCGGCCGGCGCGCGAGCTCGAGAACGCGACCGCGAAGCCACCGCCGGCGCCGCGCGCGCGGATCGCGATCCGCCGCTTGCGCAGCCGGCGTCCGTCGCGGTAGATCCGCACCGTGACGCGCTGCCCGGGCGCGAACGCGCTGACGGTGCCGCGGACGAGCAGTCGCTGGCGGGTGAGCGCGAAGACGGCGCGCCCGTCGCGGTAGGCGCGCGTGATCGTGAGCGACATCCGCCCGCCTGCCTGGACCGGCGGCGAGGGCGCGGTGGGCGGCGGCGGAGTAGTCGGCGGCGCCTGCGCGGCCGCGGCGGCCGGCAGCGCGAGCGAGAGGGTGGTGATGATGATCGCCGCGCGGCGCATGGCGCGGCGACTCTACGGGTTCCTACGGTCGCCGCACGCGCGCTCCCGCGCCACGTTCGGCGGCACCGGTCACGCCAGTCGCGGTCTCCCCCGCCGCGCGAGCGGCGCCAGCAGGCCCGCGATCGCGAGGTTCGCGCCCACCATCAGGACGGGGACCTGCCAGTCCCAGTGCTGGGAGAGCCCGAACGCCCACGAGTTGTTGAGGCAGTGCAGGGCGATGCACGGATAGAGCGAACCCGTGCGCCAATAGAGGAGGCACAGGCCGACGCCGAAGGCGGCCAGCGGCACGAGGAACGCCGCCGGCGCCGAGCCGGCGTGGATGCCGCCGAAGACGATGCCCGTGATGAGCGCCGCCGGCCAGACGCCGCGCCAGCCCCGCAGCGCGGTGAAGAAGTAGCCGCGGAAGAAGACCTCCTCCGCGATCGGCGCGAGGACGGTCACGAGCACGGCGAACGCGACGAGCGCCGCCGTGCTCTTGTCGGCGCCGATGTCCTGCACGAGGTTGTCGCGCTCCTCGACCTTCAGCGCAGCGACCCACACGAGCGAGAACACCAGGTAGCCGAACCAGACGATCGCCAGCCAGCGCGCGGCGAAGCCCAGGCGGACCGGCCGCAACCCGAAGTCCGCCGCGCGTGGCCGCCGCGCCATGCCGGCGAAGGCGAGCGCGGTGCCGATCAGGACGAAGTCCTGGACCGCCGTGCCGCCGATCGTGATCCCGGGCGCCTCGTCGCCGATCGGCACGCCCGCGATCGCGGCGATGACCGCCACCGCCAGGCCGCCGATCAGCGCGGCCGCGAACCCGGCGACGAGTGCCGCCGGCGCCGTCCACGGCGCCCAGGGCGGTCGTTCGGCGCGCTCGGCGCGCTGGGGCGCCCGCGGGTCGGGCGACGGTGGAGGCCCGAGCTCGGGCTGGACGGGCGGCAGGCTGGTCACGGCCCCAGGTTACGCGCTGGACGTTGCGCGCTCAGCGCGCCGGAACGGCGTCGACCGTCAGCTCCGCGAGCGTGCGAATCGCCGGCACGCCCGGCGGCGGCGGCCCGCTGCGCACGATCAGCAGCGCCGCGATCCCGGCGGCGCGCGCGCCCTCGAGGTCCGCCACCTCGCTGTCGCCGACGTGCAGCGCGTCGCCCGCCGCGACGCCGGCGAGCTCGAGGGCGCGCCGGAAGATCGCGGGGTCGGGCTTGCGCGCGCCGACCTCCGCGGAGCTGACGGCGCCGTCGAGCAGCGGCGC
>DAIOGP010000036.1:2754-9588 GCA_036745135.1 Solirubrobacteraceae bacterium | reverse complement strand
TATGGGGCCGGCGCGACCAGCTCGTGCCGATCGCGTTCGCCGGGCACGTGCGCAGGGCGCTGCCGAAAGCGCGCCAGCTCGAGCTCGACTGCGGGCACGTCCCCCAGCTCGAGCGCCCGCTGCTCGTCCACGACGCGATGGCGACGTTTCTGCGCTGACGGCGGCGCCGCCGCCCCGCTTCGTGCACGCACCCGCCGCTGAGTACCATGGGTGCTGTCGGAGGGAACTATCCCGAAACGGGCGTCGCTCGTCAGCACGGTCGCGATCGCGGCCCGGGCGCGCTGGCCACAAGGCAGGAGAAACCTTCGTCTGGATTCCGCTCGGATTCCGGAAGGAGGTTGATGACACGTGCTCGCGCCCGTCCTGCTGGGTCTCCTGATCCTCGTCCTGCTCCTCGTCGATCTGCGCGTCTTCGCGCGCGGGCGCGAGGCGACGTTCCGCGAGAGCGTCGCCTGGTCCGTCGGTTGGCTTGCGCTGAGCGTTGCGGTGACCGCGGTGGTATGGGCCCTGCAGGACGGGACGGGATCGGCGAACTACCTCACCGTGTATTTCATCGAGCGCTCGCTGTCGCTCGACAACCTGTTCGTGTTCCTGCTCCTGTTCGCCTACTTCGCCGTCCCGATCAACGATCGCGCGCGCCTGCTGTTCTGGGGCATCGTCCTCGCGCTGGCGCTGCGGGCCGTGGCCATCGTCGCCGGCGTGGCGCTGCTCGAGCACTTCTCCTGGGCGATCTACGTGCTCGGAGCCCTGCTGCTGCTGCTCTCCTACCGGATGCTCCGCGGCCTCGTGGGGGAAGTCGACCCTGAGGCGAACCTGCTCGTGCGACTCGTGCGTCGCGTGTACCCCGTCACCAGCGGACCGCGCGCCGGGCGGTGGTTCGTCCACGAGGGCGGCCGGCGCCATGCCACGCCGATCTTCCTGTGCCTGGTCGCCTTCGTGTTCGCCGACATCGCGTTCGCGGTGGACTCGATCCCGGCCGCGTTCGGAATCACGCGCGACCCGCTGACGGTCTGGATGGGCAACGCGTTCGCCCTGCTCGGGATGCGAGCGCTGTTCGCGCTGGTGGAGGGCCTCGCACGTCGCTTTCGGTATCTCGACCAGACGATCGCCATCGTCCTCGCGTTCGTGGCCGCGAAGCTTCTGCTCGCGGATCTCGTCCATCTCGGTCCGATCGCCAGCCTCGCCGGCGTCGCCCTGCTGCTCGCAGGTGGGATCGCGATCTCGCTGGCGGCCGACAGCCGCGCGATGGTCACCCGCACCGCGCGCCCCGAGGGATGATCGGCAGCACGCGCCGGCCGCGGCGCGCTCGGACCGGACTCGCACCGGCTCGGCCTCCCGCTCCTCCAGGACTAGGATCGCCGCCTGATGGCGCTCCCGCTCGCGACCCGGACCGACTTCACGCGCGAGGCCGAGCGCCTGGTGCGCGATCCCTCGCTGTTCAAGTGGTACGCCGTCGCGCTGCTCGCGCTCGTGATCTACGCGTACGCGAACGAGGTCGAGCGTGGCCGGCTCGACGTCGTCGCCGCCGGGCTGGCGGTGTGGGCCGCCGACTGGTTCAACGAGATCGTCAACGGCCTCGTGCTCCAGGCCAGCGACCGCGCGGCGCTGTGGACGGCGACCGGACCGACCGCGTACCAGTTCCTGATCGGGCTGAACCTCGAGATCTGCTTCATGTTCGCGCTCGCCGGGATCGTCTACGCGAAGCTGCTGCCCGCCGATCGCGCGGTGCGCGTCCTCGGCCTCCCGAACCGGCTCGCGGTGGCGCTCGGGCTGTCGCTCGTGAGCGTCGCGGTCGAGCTGTTCCTGCACGCGAGCGGCACGTTCCACTGGGAGTACTGGTGGTGGAACACGCCGTTCGTGCTCCTGATCGTGATCTTCGGCTACCTGTGGTTCTACCTCTACGCCGCCTGGGTCTACGACGCGCCGACGGCGCGCGTCCGCTGGCAGCGGCTCGGCGGGCTGGCCGCGCTCGACGTCGTCATGGGGCTGGTGTTCGGGGTGGGCCTGGGCTGGCTCTAGCGGGCCCGCCGGCGGGCGGCTGGACCGGGCCCGCTCGCTCCTCCCGGTACATCCGCAGCGCGAACGCGCCGGCGGGGTGCTCGCGCCAGCGGTCGAGCTGGTCGGCGACCGGCGCCGGCAGCTCCTCCGGCTGGGGCAGCGGCACCCCGTAGCCGGGCGGGAACACGACCGCCGCGGCGAGCGCCGCGAACGCGAGGTCGGCCGCGGTGAAGCGGTCGCCCATGAGGAACGCGCGCCCGTCGGCGAGCCGCCGCGCCACGGCGTCGAGCTCGGCGTCGACGCGCAGCCGCGCCTGCGCGGCGCCGGCCTCGCTCACCTCGAGCCGGCGCCGGATGTAGGGCCGCGCGCCGAGCAGCAGCAGCGGGAACGCGCGACGCTCCCACGCGGGCACGCCCGTGAGGTTGTACGGGGCGAACGCGCGCACGTGCCCGAACGCCTGCTGGTACATCCAGCGCCGTCCCTCGGGCCCGAGGATCGCGTCGAAGCGCTGCTCGAGCGCGCGCACGTCGGCGGCGACGTCGTCCCCGGACGGGTACAGGCGCCGCGCCGGCGGGCACGCCGCGTCCGCGTAGAACAGGATTGCGCGCGAGTCGGCGAACACGCCCTCCGGCGCGACGAGCACGGGCACGGTGCGCCCGCCGCCGGCGCGCCGGGCGGCGACGCGATGGACGAGCTGCACGTGGCGCTGCTCCGCGTAGGCGAGCCCGGCGCGGTCGAGCGCCCACCGCGCCTTCTCGCAGTAGTGGCTGATCGGGATCGTCACGAGGACGCGCCCGCCGGGCTGGCTGAGCTGGGACATGGTCACGCCGGCCGGGCACCCGCGCATCCGCGGGGCGCCCGGTTGGGCCTCGTCGGTCGGTGGTCGCCGCCGATCTTCCCACCGCCGGCGCCGCGGCATCGGCGGCGCGGTTCTGATGGCCTGCTTAGGTTCATGCGCTGTCCTACAGTGCCCACCGACCGAAGGAGCGCCATGCGGCACCTCAGCCCCAACCGATCCGCGTCGGCCGCGTCCGGCGTCCCGCGCGGGGGCACGTCCCGATGAGGCTCAGGTCCCCGCGGCACCTCTGGTCCGGCGACTGGCGCCAGGAGTCCGACGCCATGCACGCGGAGCTCGAGCGCCGGCGCGGCCAGGCGACGGGCGCCCCGGCGCCGGTCGCCGACGATCCGCCCACGGTCGCGGCCGCGACCGAGCCGGCGCCCGACGCGCGCGCGACCGCGCCGCGCCGCCTCCCGAGCCGCGTGGCGGTCGGGCTCGGCGCCGCGGCGATCACGGCGGGATCGTTCACCGCGGGCGCGCTGCTGCTGGGCGGCGGCGACGAGCGCGCCGCGGGCACTCCGCTCCCCGCCGTCGCGCGCAACCCGGTCCAGCCCGCCGCCGGGCAGGGCGGCCGCGGCACGCTGGCGGGGGCCGTGTACGCGAAGGCGAGCCCGGCGGTCGTCGCGATCACCACCGGCTCCGGCTCGGGCACCGGCTTCCTGATCGACCGTGACGGCACGCTCGTGACGAACGCGCACGTCGTCGAGTCCGCGAGCCGGGTGACCGTGCGCTTCGGCGCGCAGGGCCGGCGGTTGAGCGGCGAGGTGCTCGGGAGCGACCCGTCGAGCGACCTGGCGGTGGTGCGCCTCAACCGGTCCGAGGTGCCGCGCGGCGTCACGCCGCTGCCCTTCGCCGACTCCCGCAACGTCCACATCGGCGACCTCGCCGTGGCGGTCGGCAACCCGTTCGGTCTCGACCGCACGGCCACGGAGGGGATCGTCTCGGGTCTGGGGCGCGAGATCCGGGCGCCCAACGGCTTCCAGATCGACGACGCGATCCAGACGGACGCGCCGATCAACCCGGGCAACTCGGGTGGTCCGCTGCTCGACGAGAGCGCGCACGTGATCGGCGTGAACTCGCAGATCGCGACCGCCGGGGCCGGTGGCGGCAACGTCGGCATCGGCTTCGCGGTCCCGTCCAACACGGTCCGCCAGGTCGTGCCCGAGCTCGCGCGCGGCCGGACGATCGAGCGGGCGTGGCTCGGCGTCCAGACCGCCGCGGTGCCCAGCGGCGACGGCGCGCGGATCGCGGCGACCGTCGCGAACGGGCCGGCGGAGCGGGCGGGCGTGCAGCAGGGCGACGTCGTCGTCGCGATCGACGGCGTGCGCGTGATCGACCCGGCGGACGTGTCCCGGATCGTCAACGCGCAGCGCGCCGGCGACACGATCTCGCTGCGCGTGCAACGCGGCGGGCAGGAGATCCCGATCCGGGTCCGCCTCGGCCTGCGCCCGGCGAGCACGCCGTGAGCGCCGCCCCGCCGCTGCGCCCGGAGCGTGCGCGGTGAGCTTCGCCGCGCCGCTCGTGCTGCTCGCGCTCGCCGCGGTGCCCGCGCTCGTCGCGCTCTACGGCTTGCACCAGCGTGGCCGCCGGCGCGCGGCCGCGGCGTTCGTCGAGCCGCGGCTCGTCGCCTCGGTCGCGCCGCACCGGCCCGGTTGGCGTCGTCACGCGCCGATGCTCGTCTTCCTGCTCGCGCTCGCGGCGCTGGTCGTCGCCGCGGCGCGCCCGCAGCGCACGGTCGCGGTGGCGGTCGAGCGGGCGTCGATCATGCTCGCGACCGACGTCAGCGGCTCGATGCTGGCGACGGACGTGGCGCCGAGCCGGCTTGTCGCCGCGCGTCAGGCGGCCAAGCGCTTCGTCGCCGGGGTGCCGCGCAAGTTCAACGTCGGCGTCCTGGCGTTCAACCAGACGCCGACGGTGCTGCAGACCCCGACGACCGACCGCGCCGCGACCGCCGCGGCGCTCGACCGGCTGAGCTCGAGCGGCGGGACGGCCACCGGCCAGGCCATCCAGGTCGCCACCGGCGTGCTGAGCCGCCCGGGCCCCGACCGGGCCGCGCGGCCGCCGGCGGCGATCGTGCTGCTGTCGGACGGCGCCTCGACGAAGGGCATCGACCCGGTCGCGGCGGCGCGGCGCGCCGGCCGGCTGAAGATCCCCGTCTACACGGTCGCGCTCGGGACCACCCGCGGCACGATCACCGTGCCGGGCCCCGGGGGGACGACGCAGACGCGCGCCGTCCCGCCCGATCCGCGCTCGCTCGCCGCGGTCGCCCGCGCGTCGGGCGGTCAGGCCTACAGCGCCGCCGACGCGCGGCGGCTGAGCCGCGTCTACGAGCGCCTCGGCTCACAGCTCGGCCACAAGCAGGTCAAGCGCCAGCTCACCGCCGGCGTCGCCGGCGGCGCGCTCGCGCTGCTGATGCTCGGTTCCGCCCTGTCCCTGCGCTGGTTCGGCCGGCTCATCTAAGGAGGCCACGACACCCATGACGACCATCGACGACCGCATCCCGTCGCCCGACGAGCCCCGCGCGGCGCTCCACGAGGCGCTCTACGAGGTCAAGCGCGTGATCGTCGGTCAGGACGCGATGCTCGAGCGCCTGCTCGTCAGCCTCCTCGCCGGCGGCCACGTGCTGATCGAGGGCGTGCCCGGGCTCGCCAAGACGCTGACCGTGAAGACGCTCGCGCAGGTGCTCGGCGGGACCTTCAGCCGCGTGCAGTTCACGCCGGACCTCGTTCCGGCCGACCTCGTCGGCACGCGCGTCTACCGACCCGACACGGGTCGCTTCGACACCGAGCTCGGTCCCGTGTTCGGCAACTTCCTGCTCGCCGACGAGATCAACCGCGCGCCGGCCAAGGTCCAGTCCGCGCTGCTCGAGGTGATGCAGGAGCGGCAGGTCACGATCGGCGGGCGCTCGTACCCGGCGCCACACCCGTTCCTCGTCCTGGCGACGCAGAACCCGATCGAGTCCGAGGGCACCTACCCGCTGCCCGAGGCGCAGCTCGACCGCTTCCTGATGAAGCTCGTCGTCGACTACCCGTCGACCGGCGAGGAGGCCGCCGTCGTGGGTCGCAGCCTGGCCGCGCCGGCGCTCGTGCGCGAGCGCCTCTCGCTCGCGGATCTCGACCGTCTCGCGGCGGCCGCCCACGAGGTGATGGTCGACCGCGAGGTGATCGGCTACGCGGTCGCGCTCGCCGACGCCACGCGCAACCCGGCCGCGCACGGGCTCGGCGACATGGCGCCGCTGATCGAGTTCGGCGCCAGCCCGCGCGGCCCGATCGGCCTCGTGCAGGCCGCGCGCGTGCTCGCGCTGCTGCGCGGCCGCGGGCACGTCACCGGCGACGACGTGCGCGACCTCGCGCACGACGTCCTGCGCCACCGGCTCGTGCTCTCCTACGACGCGCTCAGCGAGGGCGTGACGGCGGACGACCTGCTGGAGCGCGTGCTCGCCGCGGTCGAGGCGCCCCGCAGCGACCACGTCGGCCGGCCGCGGGAGGCCGCCGCGTGAATCGCCCCGCGCTGCGCCCGCCCGCCGCCCGGCAGGGGCCGGGGCCGATGCCGCGGGCGCTGGTCGAGACGCTCGACCTCGCGGTCGCGCGACGCGCCGCGGGGGCGCTGCCCGGCGACCGCCGCGCGGCGGGGCTGGGGGCGGGCACGGAGCTCGCGCAGCTGCGGCCGTACGAGGTCGGCGACGACGTGCGCCGGCTCGACGCGGCCGCGACCGCGCGCACCGGCGTGCCGCACGTGCGCCTGCACGTGCCTGAGCGCACGCTCACCACGTGGATCGTGCTCGACGTCTCGCCCTCGATGGCGTTCGGGTCGACGACGCGGCTGAAGGCCGACGTCGCCCACGGCGTGGCGCTCGTGCTCGGCCGCCTGGCCGTTCGGCGCGCCGGGCGCGTCGCGCTGCTCGCCTTCGGCGCCCAGCGCCCGCTGATCCTGCCGCCGCGCGGCTCGAAGCCCGGCATCGTCGCGCTGCGCCGCGCGCTCGAGGAGGGCGTCGCGCC
>DAIOGP010000036.1:0-2654 GCA_036745135.1 Solirubrobacteraceae bacterium | reverse complement strand
GAGCGCTTCGCGGCCCTCGAGCGCGAGCGCCGCGAGGGCCTCGTCCGGGAGCTGCGCCGCCTGCGCGTCGAGCACGTCGCGCTGTCGACGGACGGCGACTGGCTGCTCGAGCTGGGACGGCGGCTGCGGTGAGCTTCGGGGCGCCGAGCTGGCTCTTCGCGCTGGCGCTCGTGCCCGCGGCGCTCGGCGCGTACGCGGCCAGCCGCGCGCGGGCGAAGCGCTACGCGGTGCGCTTCCCGGCGGTGTCGACGCTGCTGCTCGTGGGGGGCGAGGCGCCGGCCTGGCGCCGGCACGTGCCGACGGCGCTGGCGCTGGCCGCGCTCGCCGCGCTCGTGCTCGCGATCGCGCGGCCGCAGACGACCGTCGCGGTCCCGATCGAGCGCGCCTCGATCATGCTCGTGACCGACCACTCGCGCTCGATGCTCGCCGAGGACGTCCAGCCGACGCGGCTCGTCGCGGCCCAGCGCGCGGCGCGTACGTTCGTCGACGAGCTCCCGGGGGCGGTCCGGGTCGGCGTGGCCGCGTACTCCGAGACCGTCGATGCGGTGCAGACCCCGAGCACCGACCACGCCGCGGCGCTGCGCGTGATCGACGCCCAGGTCGCCGACGGGGCGACGGCGACGGGCGACGCGCTGCAGGTCGCCTTCGATGCGTTGCGGCAGGACCGGCGCAACGGCAGGCGGCCCCCCGCCGCGATCGTGCTGCTCTCCGACGGCGCCACCACCGCGGGCCGCGATCCGCTCGCGGTCGCCCGCGCGGCGGGGCAGCTCAAGATCCCCGTGCACACCGTCGCGCTCGGCACGAACGAGGGCACGGTCCCGGGCCCGGCGGGCGCGCCTGTGCCCGTCGCGCCCGACCCGCAGACGCTCGCCGAGATCTCGCGCCTCTCGGGCGGCCGCGCGTTTACGGCCGGGGACGAGGAACGGCTGAGCTCGATCTACAAGTCGCTCGGATCCCAGCTCGGCACGCGCCGCGAGCGCCGCGAGATCACCGCCGGCTTCGCCGTCGGCGGGCTCGTGCTGCTGCTCGGAGCCGGCGCGGCCTCGCTGCGCTCGGCGGGCCGGCTGCCGTAGCGGCCCGCGGGGTGCGCGAGATGGCCCCGAAAGGTCCCCGGAGCGACGCTTGCGACCGTCACGCGCGGGGTAGGCTGCGCCGCATGAGCGCATCCACCTATTCCCTCAGCGGCAGGACCGTCCTCGTCACCGGCGCGGCGCGCGGCATCGGCGCCGACGCGGCCAGGCGCCTCGCAGCTCGCGGCGCCAAGGTCGCGCTCGTGGGCCTCGAGCCCGAGGAGCTCGAGCGCGCCTGTGGCGCCTGCGGCCCCGAGGCGGCGTGGTTCGCCGCCGACGTGACCGTTCGCGACGAGCTCGACGCCGCCGTTGCCGCGACCGTCGAGCGCTTCGGGGGCATCGACGTGTGCGTCGCCAACGCCGGCATCGCCGCGGGCGGGTTCGTGCGCGCGATGGAGCCGCACGTCTGGGAGCGGATCATCGAGGTGAACCTGATCGGCACCTACCGCACCGTCCACGCCTGCCTGCCGCACGTGCTGGAGCGCCGCGGCTACGTGCTCACGGTCGCGTCGCTGGCCGCCTTCGTCCACGCCCCGATGATGAGCGCCTACTCCGCGACGAAGGCCGGGGTCGAGGCGTTCGCCGACTCGCTGCGGAGCGAGGTCGCCCATCACGGCGTCGAGGTCGGCTGCGCGTACTTCTCGTGGATCGACACGGACATGGTCCACGGCGGCGACGAGCACGCGGCCTTTCGCGAGATGCGCGCGAAGCTCAAGGGCCCGATCGGGAAGACCTACCCGTTGTCGGCCGCCGGCGAGGCCGTCGTGCGCGGCATCGAGACGCGCGCGCGCGTCGTCGCGGCCCCCGGGTGGGTGGCGCGCCTCTCCGGCGCGCGGCGACTCGCGCAGCGCATCTCGGAGCGCGAGTCGCTGCCCCAGGTCCCGCACATCGAGCAGCTGATGGACGAGGAGGTCGCGCGCCTGGGCGCCGAGGCCCACCGCCCCGTCGGCGCCGGCGGCCTGGCGGACGCGCAGTCCGACGTCGCGCACCACGCGACGACGTAGGCGACCCGCAGATGCCCATGGACCTCGACCCCGTTGAGATCCGCGTCCTCGGCTGCCTGCTCGAGAAGCAGCGCACGACGCCGGACGCCTACCCGCTGACGCTCAACTCGCTGCGCCTGGCCTGCAACCAGGCGACGAACCGCGACCCGGTGGTCGACTACGACGAGGGCGCCGTGCGCGACGCCGCGCAGCGCCTGGGGCGTCGCGGCTACGCGCGCTTCACGAGCGGGCAGGGGAGTCGGACGGCGAAGTACCGCCACATGCTCGACGAGGCGCTCGGGCTCGCCCGCGACGAGCTCGCGCTGCTGTGCGTCCTGATGCTGCGCGGCGCCCAGACGCCCGGCGAGCTCAAGGCGCGCAGCGAGCGCCTGAGCCCGTTCGCGGACCTCGCCGCGGTCGACCAGACGCTCGAGCGCCTGATCGAGCGCGAGCTCGTGGCGCGCCTGGCGCGGCGCCCCGGGCAGAAGGAGGAGCGCTTCGCCCAGCTGCTCGGCGGCGACGGGGAGGAGACCGAGCCCGGCCTGGCGCCCGTCGCCTCCGCGGCCGCGAGCGCCGCGCCCGCGGAGCGGTCCGCGAGCGG
>DAIOGP010000035.1:1246-9792 GCA_036745135.1 Solirubrobacteraceae bacterium | reverse complement strand
CCGCGTAGAAGAGGACAGCTGACAGTTGACAGTTGACAGAGACGGCGGCCTGGCACGGCCGGCGGCGCGCGTCGCCCTTCCTGTCAGCTGTCAACTGTCAACTGCCTTTCAGCCCCTTCTCAAACCAATGCGCCGCATACACGTTGCCGTTGTAATCCTCGATCCGCGCGTAGCCGGCTGACTCGTAGAGCGCCCGCGCGTGGGGTTGGCGCGAGCCCGTGTCGAGGCGCACGCGCGCGTAGCCGAGCGCGTGCGCCGCGTCCTCGAGCGCGGCGAGCACGCGTCGCGCGTGGCCGCGACCGCGCGCCTCGGGCGCGGTGTACATGCGCTTGATCTCGGCGAGGCCCGGCGCGAGGCGCTTGAGCCCGCCGCACGCGACCGGCTCGCCGTCCTCGTAGACGACGACGAACGCGCCGTGCGGGGGCGAGAGCTCCTCCGGGCGCGCCGAGGGCGTGGCGCCCAGGCTGTCGAAGCCGTAGAGGTCGGCGAGCGTCGCCTCCATCGCGGCGAGCAGCGTCGCCCCGGTCGGCCCGGCCGCGGGCTCGTGGCGGATCTCGATCCTGTCTCGGGGACGCTCGGGCACGCTGGTATCTTCGCCGACCCCGTGGCGCGCGACTGGCACGAGCTGTTCATCACCGGCGAGGCGGCGCCCGCCGCCGCGGCGGACGACGATCCCGCGCGCGCGCAGGAGCGCAGCGGCTTCTTCCGCCGCCTGCGCGAGAACATGAGCAAGACCCGCCGCGCGCTCAGCGACGAGGTGCAGGCGACGCTCGGCGCCGGGCTCACGGACGAGGAGGCGTGGGAGCGGCTCGAGGAGGCGCTGATCTACGCGGACGTCGGCGCGAAGACGACCGCCGCCGTCGTCGAGCGCCTCGAGCGCGAGGCCACGGCCGGGGACCTGCGCGGTGGGGAGCAGCTCGCCGGCCGGCTCGCCGAGCTGCTCGCGGAGCTCGCGCGCACCGGCGAGGACCGCATCGACGTCACGCACGGGCCGACCGTGATCCTCGCGGTCGGCGTCAACGGGACGGGCAAGACGACCACGATCGGCAAGCTCGCCTGGCACCTGCGCGAGGAGCTCGGCATGACCGTCGTGCTCGGCGCCGCCGACACCTTCCGCGCGGCCGCGGTCGAGCAGCTCGAGCAGTGGGCGCAGCGCGCCGGCTGCGAGCTCGTCAAGGGCGCCCCCGGGGCCGATCCGGGCGCCGTCGCATTCGACGCCGTCGCGGCGGCCCGCGCGCGCGGCGCCGACGTCGTGATCATCGACACGGCGGGGCGCCTGCACACCAAGGAGAACCTGATGGCCGAGCTCGCGAAGATCAGCCGCGTGATCGCCAAGCAGATCCCCGACGCGCCCCACGAGATCCTGCTGACGATCGACGCGACGACCGGCCAGAACGGGCTGCGGCAGGCGCAGCTGTTCGGCGAGGCGGTGCCGGTCACGGGCATCGTCCTGACGAAGCTCGACGGCACCGCGAAGGGCGGCATCGCGCTCGCGATCGCCGGCGAGCTCGGGATCCCCGTGAAGCTGATCGGCATCGGCGAGGCGCTCGAGGACCTGCGCCCGTTCGACGCAGCGGACTACGCGCGCGCGCTGCTGAGCTGAGCCCCGCGGCCGGGCGGGGCGGGCCGGGCGCTCGGCTAAGCTCAGGCCCATGGACACGTGGGTCATCTGGGTGATCGCGGCCTGCGGTCTGGCCGTCGGCGAGATGCTGACGATGGGCCTGTTCCTGGCCCCGTTCGCAGCCGGGGCGCTGCTCGCCGGGGGCGTCGCCGCGCTCGGCGCCGGGCTCGTCATCTCGCTGATCGTCTTCATCGTGGCGTCCACCGCGCTGCTCACGATCGCGCGCCCGATCGCGCGCTCGCACAAGCGCGTCCCGCCGGCGCTGCGCACCGGCACGGCGGCGCTCGTCGGCAAGCAGGCGATCGTGCTCGAGCGGATCGCCAACCACGAGGGCGTCGGCTGCGTCAAGATCAACGGCGAGGTGTGGACGGCGCGCTCGTTCGACGACGACGACGTGATCGAGCCGGGCAGTCGCGTGCAGGTGATGGACATCCGGGGCGCGACCGCGCTCGTCAGCGAGTAGAAGGGAGGGTCCAGTGGCCGCGCTCATCGTCCTGCTGGTCGTCGCGTTCTTCGTCCTGCTCGTGGCCGCGCGCACGATCCGCATCGTGCCCCAGGCCCGCGCCGGCGTCGTCGAGCGCCTCGGGCGCTTCAACCGCACGCTCGATCCCGGCCTCGCGATCATCCTCCCGTTCGTCGAGCGGCTGCGTCCGCTGATCGACCTGCGCGAGCAGGTCGTGTTCTTCGATCCCCAGCCCGTGATCACCGAGGACAACCTCGTCGTCCAGATCGACACGGTCCTCTACTTCACGATCACCGAGGCCAAGTCGGTCACCTACGAGGTCGCCAACCCGCTGCAGGCGATCGAGCAGCTGACCGTCACGACGTTGCGCAACGTGATCGGCGGCATGACGCTCGAGCAGGCGCTGACCTCGCGCGACAACATCAACACGCAGCTGCGCCTGGTGCTCGACGAGGCGACGGGCCGGTGGGGGATCCGCATCAACCGCGTCGAGCTCAAGTCGATCGACCCGCCGGCGACGATCCAGGAGGCGATGGAGAAGCAGATGCGCGCCGAGCGCGACCGCCGCGCCGCGATCCTGACCGCCGAGGGCGTCAAGCAGTCGGCGATCCTGACCGCCGAGGGCGACAAGCAGGCCGCGGTGCTCTCGGCCGAGGGCGCGCGCCAGGCCGCGATCCTGCGCGCCGAGGGCGAGGCCAAGGCGATCGAGACGGTCTTCGGCGCGATCCACGCGGGCCGGCCGGACGCGGAGCTGCTCAGCTACCAGTACCTCCGCATCCTGCCCGAGATCGCGCGCGGCGACGCGAACAAGGTCTTCGTGATCCCGTCGGAGTTCACGGCCGGTCTGGCCGGGCTCGGCAACGCGCTCGGCGGGCTCGCGGCGGCGCCGCCGCCCAAGGCCCCGCCGCCGCCCCCGGGCGGCACGGCGCCGCCTGAGCCGCCGCCGCAGGCGAGCTGATGTTCGGCACGCTGGCGGAGAAGCTCCAGGCGACGCTCGCCGACGTCCGCCAGCGCGGCACGCTGACCGAGGACGACGTCAACCGCGCGCTGCGCGAGATCCGGCTCGCGCTGCTGGAGGCCGACGTCAACTTCAAGGTCGTCAAGCAATTCACGGGCGCCGTGAAGGAGCGCTGCCTCGGCGCCGAGGTGATCGGCGCGCTCAACCCCGGCCAGCAGGTCGTCAAGATCGTCGACGAGGAGCTCACGGCGCTGATGGGCGGCGCCTCGCGCGAGCTCGCGTTCGCCTCGGCGCCGCCGACGGTGGTGCTGCTCGCCGGCCTCCAGGGCTCCGGCAAGACGACCGCCGCCGCGAAGCTCGCGCGCCTGCTGCGCGAGGAGCGCGGCGCCGACGTCGCGCTCGCCGCGTGCGACGTGTACCGACCCGCCGCGGTCGAGCAGCTGCAGACGGTCGGCGCCCAGGCCGGCGCGACGGTCTACGCGCAGGGCACGGACGCCGACCCGGTCGAGATCGCGGCGTGGGCGCTCGAGCGGGCCAAGGAGGACGGTCGCGACGTGCTGATCGTCGACACGAGCGGCCGCCTGCACGTCGACGCCGAGCTGATGGACGAGCTGGCGCGCATCAAGGCCAAGGTCAAGCCCCACGACGTGCTGCTGGTCGTCGACGCGATGACCGGCCAGGACGCCGTGACCGTCGCGGAGGCCTTCGCGGACGCCGCGCCATTCGACGGGGTGATCGTCTCGAAGCTCGACGGCGACGCGCGCGGCGGCGCCGCGCTGTCGGTCAAGGCGGTCACCGGGAAGCCGATCCTGTTCGCCTCGGTCGGCGAGAAGCTCGACGAGTTCGAGCGCTTCCACCCGAGCCGCATGGCGCAGCGGATCCTCGGCATGGGCGACGTGCTGACGTTCATCGAGAAGGCCGAGCGGGCCGTCGACGCGGACGAGGCGCGCGAGCTCGAGCGCAAGCTGCGCCGCTCGGAGTTCACCTTCGAGGACTTCCTCGGGCAGCTCAAGCAGGTGCGCAAGATGGGCTCGTTCGGCTCGCTGCTCGGGATGCTCCCCGGGCTCGCCGGCCACCAGGCCGCGCAGCTGAACGTCGACGACCGCGATCTCGACCGGCTCGAGGCGATCATCCTGTCGATGACGCCCGAGGAGCGCCGCCGACCCGAGCTGATCAAGGGCTCGCGCCGCCTGCGGATCGCGCACGGCTCGGGCACGACGGTCCAGGCGGTCAACCAGCTCGTGAAGCAGTTCGGCCAGATGCAGAAGTTGATGAAGTCGATCTCGCGCGGGAAGCTGCCCGACCTCGGCGCGCTTCTGCGCCAGGCGCGTTGACGCGGCGATGCTCTAACCTCCCCCGGTCGATTCAGCGAAGGAGGACCGTGGCCGTACGCATGAGGCTCACCCGGGTGGGCGGCAAGAAGGATCCGATCTGGCGCGTCGTCATCGCCGACCAGCGCTCGCCGCGCGACGGTCGCGTGATCGAGACGATCGGTCGCTACAACGCGCAGACCACCCCCTCCACGATCGTGATCGACGCGGAGCGCGCGCGCGTCTGGCTGGCCAAGGGCGTGCAGCCGTCGCAGACCGTGCGCAAGCTGCTCAAGACCCAGGGCATCGACCCGACGCCCGGTCGCGCGGGGTAGGACCGCCGGCCGTGGGTCGTGCGCGCGCGTGAAGGAGCTGCTCGAGTACCTGGCGCGCGGGCTCGTGGACGATCCCGAGGAGGTCCTCGTCGAGGAGTTCGAGGAGGACGACGGCACGGTCGTGCTCGAGCTGACGGTCGGCGAGGATGACTACGGCAAGGTCATCGGACGCGGCGGGGCGACCGCCCGAGCGCTCCGGCAGGTCATCAAGGCCGCGGCCACCAAGGAGAACCGCCGCGTCCTCGTCGACATCGTCGACTAGCCACGACGAGCTCGTCGCCGGCTTCGTCGGGCGCCCACACGGGCTCGACGGCAGCTTCTACGTCGCGCGGCCGGTCCCCGGGCTGCTCGCGGTGGGCGCGTCCGTGACGGTGGGCGGCGAGCTGCGCGAGGTGGAGCGGCTCGACGGCACCGCGGCCCGCCCGATCGTGCGGGTGAGCGGCTGCGCCGACCGCGAGGCGGCCGACGCCCTGCGGCGCGCGCCGCTGGTCGTGCCGCGGGCCGCGGCGCCGGCGCTCGGCCCGGACGAGTGGTGGCCCGACGAGCTCGAGGGCTGCCGTGTGCATGACGGCGACCGCGTCGTCGGCGTGGTCACGGCGCTGCGCGGGCTGCCCTCGTGCGACGTGCTCGAGGTGGCGCGCGAGGACGGGGGAGAGCTGCTCGTGCCGCTCGTGCGCGACGCGGTGCGCGAGGTCGACGTCGCCGGCCGGCGCATCGAGGTCGACCTGCGCTTCCTCGAGGGCGAGGAGCCGCCGAGCCGGCGGTGAGCGCCATGCAGATCGACGTCTTCACGCTGTTCCCCGAGTGGTTCACCTGGTTCGCGTCCCAACGCCACGTCGCCAACGCGCTCGCGGCCGGGTCGGAGCTGCGGTTCGCGAGCTACCGCGACGCGACGCCGCTCTCGGGCGGGCAGGTCGACGACGCGCCGTTCGGCGGCGGAGCCGGGATGGTGCTGCGCGTCGACGTCGTCGATGCCGCGCTGCGCGCGTTCTACGGCCGCGACGTGCTCGAGCTGCGGTCGCAGCGACGCGTCATCGCGCTCGCGCCCGCGGGGCGCCTGCTCGACGAGGCGCTCGTCGCCGAGCTGGCGGCGGAGCCCGCGCTCACGTTGCTGTGCGGTCGCTACGAGGGCTTCGACGAGCGGATCGTCGAGCACCTCGCGACCGACGCGATCTCGATCGGCCGCTACGTGATCGCGGGCGGGGAGCTCGCGGCGATGGTGCTGTGCGACGCGGTGCTGCGCAAGCTGCCGGGGGCGCTGGGCGATGCGTGCTCGGCCGTCGAGGAGTCCTTCAGCGAGGCGCTGGAGGGCGCGCCCGAGTACCCGCACTACACCCGGCCGGCCGAGTACCGCGGGTGGCGCGTGCCCGACGTCCTGCTGTCCGGCCATCACGCGCAGATCCGGGAATGGCGGCTCGCGCGCAGCCGCGAGCGTGCGGCGCTGCACGGGAGCGCCGCCGGCTCCGAGGCCGACCGCTCCGAGCGGGCCCAGCCCGAGCCGGGTCCGCTACCATAGGGCGCCCCGCGACAGCCCGCCGGCTTCGCGGGCCTTTTTTCGCCATGGGCACGGTCATCGACAACCTCGAGCGAGCGCAGCTGCGCCGAGTTCCGTCGTTCGACGCCGGCGATCGCTTGAAGGTCCACTTCCAGGTGATCGAGGGCACCCGCCGACGCACGCAGGTCTTCGAGGGCGTCGTCATCAAGCGCCAGGGCGAGGGCGTGCGCGAGACGTTCACCGTGCGCAAGCAGTCCTTCGGCGTCGGCGTCGAGCGCACGTTCCCGGTGCATTCGCCGAAGATCGAGAAGATCGAGGTCGCGGCGCGCGGCGACGTGCGCCGCGCGAAGCTCTACTACCTGCGCGAGCGCGTGGGCAAGCGCGCCCGCGTGCGCGAGAAGCGCTACCTCGGGCCTGAGGAGGCCGTCGAGATCGGCCTGCTGCACGAGCCCGAGCCGGTCGCCGCGTCGGTCGAGGCCGACGACGGCGGCGAGCCCGCCGCGGACGTCGCCGGCGCCGACGTGGCGGCCGAGGCGACGGACGCCGCGGGGCAGTCGGACGCGGCGACGGACGTCGCCGCCGCCCCCGAGGCGGGCGCCGAGCCAGAGACCGCAGCTGTGGCGGAGCCGTCGGGCGAGCCCGAGCCGTCCGGCGACGCCGAAGCGGCGAAGCCCGCCGCCGACGGCGCGTGAACCGGTCCCAGAAGCAGAAGTCGACCAGCAGCTCGCTCTTCGAGCTCGTCCTGATCGTCGCCGTCGCCCTCGGGCTCGCGCTCGGCATCCAGGCCCTGATCGTCAAGCCCTACCGGATCCCGAGCCCGTCGATGGAGCCCACGCTCGCGATCGGCCAGCGCGTGCTCGTCAACCGCATCGGCAATCGCTTCAGCAAGCCGGAGATCGGCGAGATCGCCGTCTTCCACCCGCCGGCCGGGGCCGAGGCCCAGGACGGCGCCCAGTGCGGGAACCCGCGCCAGCCCGACAACGGGCAGGCGTGCGCGACCCCGACCCGCGAGCGGGCGAGCACGAACTTCATCAAGCGCGTCGTCGGGCGTCCGGGCGACACGATCGCGATCGTGGGCGGCCACGTGGTGCGCAACGGCGTGCGCCAGAAGGAGCCCTTCATCCGCGGCTGCGCCGCCGACCCGATCTGCAACCTGCGCAAGCCGATCACCGTTCCGCCCGATCACTACTTCATGATGGGCGACAACCGTGGGGAGTCCGACGACAGTCGTTACTGGGGACCCGTTCCGCGGAGCTGGATCATCGGCGGAGCCTTCGCCACCTACTGGCCCCCCAAGCGGATCGGACTCCTCTAGCGGGAGCGCGGACGCCGCCGGCACCGACCGCGTGGCTCCCGAGATCTCCGTGTACGCGACCGAGGAGCCTCGCGTGCAGCGCCGCCGTCGCCGGCCCACCGGTCGCCGTCTGTTCGACTTCGATCGCAAGCTCGGCGTGCCGCTCGTCGCCGGGGCCGACGAGGCGGGGCGGGGCTCGCTGGCCGGTCCGCTCGTGGCGGCCGCCGTGCTGTTCGACTACCGCGCCGTCGGCCTGCGCGAGCTGCGCGCGCTCACGCGCCTGAACGACTCCAAGCAGCACACGCCCGCGATGCGCGAGGAGCTCTACCCGCTCGTGATGCGCGCCGCCGCGCGCGTCTGCGTCGTCTCGCGCAGCGTGCGCGCGATCGACGACCGCGGCGTCCACGCGATCAACCTCGAGGCGCTGCGCGACGCGCTGCGAGCGGTCGCGTGCGACGGCTGCGTATGCCTCAGCGACGGGTTCCCGGTCGGCGACCTCGGCCACGACCAGCGGGCGATCACGCGCGGCGACGCCACGAGCGCCGCGATCGCGGCAGCCTCGGTGATCGCGAAGGTCACGCGCGACCGCTACATGCGCCGCGCGGACGCGCTGCACCCGGGCTGGGACTTCGCCGCGCACGTCGGCTACTCGACGCCCGAGCACCGCGACGCGATCCGCGCGCGTGGCGTCTCGACGCTCCACCGCCTCTCGTTCCAATCGCTCGCGTACCAGCAGCTCGCGCTCGACGACGGTCAGAAGGCCGCCTCCAGGTGATCGAGGCGCACGAGCGCGCCCTGCGCGTCGATCGTCACGCCGATCGCGTCGAAGCGCAGCTCGACCGCTCGCGGACGATCGCGCCGCTCCGCTAGCCAGCCCGCGGCCATGCGCCGCACCTGGCGCTGCTTGGCGGGGCCGAGCGCGTCGAACGGCGAGCCGCTGCCGAGCCGACGCGTCTTGACCTCGCAGAACACGATCGCGCGCTCGTCGGCGACGATCAGGTCGAGCTCGCCCCAGCGCGAGCGGTAGTTGCGCTCGAGCACCCGGTAGCCGAGCCGCTCGAGGTGCTCGC
>DAIOGP010000035.1:0-1146 GCA_036745135.1 Solirubrobacteraceae bacterium | reverse complement strand
GCGCATCTGCGCAAGGTCGGTCCGGGCTTCGACCTGGCGCTCGCGCTGGCGCTGCTCGCCGCGAGCGGTCAGGTCTCCGCCGGCGCGCTCGATCGCGTCGCGGTCGCCGGCGAGCTCTCGCTGAGCGGTGAGCTGCGCTCGGTGCGCGGCATCCTGGCGGTGGCGGAGGGCGCGCGCCGCGCCGGGCTCGAGCAGCTGATCGTCGCGCGGGAGCGCGCGGCGGAGGCGGCGCTCGTGGAGGGCCTGCGAGTCGCCGGGGTCCGCAGCCTGCGCGAGGCCGCGGCGATCCTCGCCGGCGCCGAGGCGCCGCCGGTTCCGGCAGCGGTGAGCGCCACGGCCGCGCCGTCGGAGCTTCCGGACCTCGCCGACGTGCGCGGCCAGCACGGTCCGCTGCTGGCGCTGCAGGTCGCGGCGGCCGGCGGCCACAACCTCTTCTTCCAGGGGGCGCCCGGCACCGGCAAGACGATGTTGGCGCGGCGGCTGCCGTCGATCCTGCCGCCGCTCGAGCCCCGGGAGGCGCTCGAGGCGACGCGCATCCACAGCATCGCGGGCCTGCACGGCGGCCGTGGGCTGATCAGGGCGCGGCCGTTTCGCGCGCCGCACCACACGATCTCGGCCGCCGGGCTGGTCGGCGGCGGCTCGCCGCCCTCGCCCGGCGAGGTCACGCTCGCCCACCACGGCGTGCTGTTCCTCGACGAGCTGCCGGAGTTCCCGCGCGCGAGCCTCGAGGCGCTCCGTCAGCCGCTCGAGGACGGGACCGTCGCGATCGTCCGCGCGCAGCGCAGCGCGGTGTTCCCGGCGCGGTTCATGCTCGTCGCCGCCAGCAACCCGTGCCCGTGCGGCTTCGCCGGCGCCGCCGGCGATCGCTGCCGCTGCAGCGAGAGCGAGCTGGCCCGGTACGGGCGACGACTGAGCGGGCCACTGCTGGATCGGCTCGACCTGCTCGTGCCGGTCGCGCGCCCGAGCGCGGCCGAGCTCGCCGCCGCTCCGACGACGACGTCCGCCGCCGCCCTGACGCGAGTACTCGCGGCGCGCGAGCGCCAGCGGCGGCGGCTGCGCGACGCGCGCGCGACCTGCAACGGGCAGCTCGATGCGCGCGGGGTGCAGCGCCACGTCGCGCTCACCGAGGCGGCGCGCCGCGCGCTC
>DAIOGP010000034.1:0-9855 GCA_036745135.1 Solirubrobacteraceae bacterium | reverse complement strand
ATCGCGAGCGGCTCGACCATCAGCGGCATCCCCACCGGGTCGCAGGCGGCGCGCAACGCAAGTACGTTCTCGACGCACTCGCGGTGCAGCTCGGGCTCGCCGTCGAGCAGCAGCAGGTTGACGCACACGCACGCCGCATCGAGCGCGACGGCGCGTGCGACGACATCCTCCGCGAGCACGCTGAAGAGCTCGCGCGCGCGCCGCGAGCCGTAGACGTTGGCGACGTCGGACCGCAGCACGAGCGCGGGCTTGCGCGCGGCGGGAAGGTCCTGCAGCAGGGCCGCGTGGCCGGGTGAGAGCTGGATCGCGTCCGGAGCCGCGGCGACCAGCGTGCGCACGACCGCCGGCATGTCCTCGATCCCGGGGATGAACGACGATTCGCCGAACAGGCCGTGGTCGGCGGCGATGTCGACGCAGCGACCGTCCGCGCCCAGCAGTCGGTTGAGCCGTGGCAGCACGCAGGCCACTGTAATGAGCGGCCCGGCGCCCGCGCTCAGGGCGCCGCGAGCCCGGCCAGCGCGAGCGCGGCGGGCAGCGTCGGGGTTGCGTCCGACGCGCCGACGGTCATCGTGGCGAGGGCTCCGACGGCGTTGGCGAGCCGCGCGGCGCGCTCGAGCGCGAAGCCCGCGAGGCGCCCGGCCAGCAGCCCCGCGACGAACGCGTCGCCGGCGCCCGTTCCGTCGACCACGCGCACGCGATGCGCCGGGAGCGCGCCCTCGAAGTCCTCCCCGGCGACGTAGCAGCCCTCGGCGCCGAGCTTGATCACGACCTCGCGCGCGCCGTGCCGGCGCAACCACGCGGCCGCCGCCGCCGGTTCGCGCGCGCCGGAGATCGCGCGGGCCTCGTCGAGGCTCGGCGCGAAGAGGTCGGTGTGCGCGAGGCACGGGAGCGCGCGCTCGAAGCGCCCGGTCGCGTCCCAGACCGTGTCGACGCTCGTCAGCAGCCCGCGCGCCCGTGCCTCGGCGAGCAGGCCGGCCGCGGGCTCGCCGTCGAGCGCGGGCATCACGAGCAGCCCGCCGAGGTGCAGCGCGCGGCCGGCGAACAGCAGCTCGCGGTCGAGCTCCTCGGCCCGCAGCGCCCCGTTCGCGCCCGGGAGGTGGAGGAACGTGCGCTCGCCGTCGCTGCCGACGAGCACGACCGTGGCTGACGTCGCCGCCGAGTCGTCGCACACGACGGCCGCGCGGTCGACGCCGCGCGCGTCGAGCAGGTCGAGCAGGAAGGTCCCGAAGGCGTCCTCGCCGACCTTCCCCGCGACCGACGCGCGCAGGCCCAGCCGCGTGAGCGCGGTCGCGGTGTTGAGCGCGCAGCCGCCGCCGTGCAGCGAGAGCTCCTCGACGAGCCCGAGCGAGCCACGCGGTGGCAACTCGTCGACCGGGCGCGCGACGGCGTCGGCGACGAGGATGCCGAGGCAGACGACGTCGGGCGCGCTCACGCCGCCGGTGCGTCCGCGAGGCCGCGGTAGGCGATCGCCTCCCGGCGTCCGCTCTCGCTCGAGCGCACGAGGGCGTCGCAGACCTCGGCCGTGCGGTAGCCGTCCTCGAACGTGGCGCCGTGGGGCGCGACGCCGTGCTCGCCGGCGATCGCCCCGAGCAGGTGGTGCAGCTCGTGCACGAACGTGTCGCCCCAGCCGACGATGTGGCCTGGGGGCCACCAGTGCTCCATGAACGGGTGCTCGGGCTCGGTCACGAGCAGCGTGCGGAAGCCGGGCCCGCCGTCGAGGTTCACCTGGAGCTCGTTGAGGCGCTCCATGTCGAACGCGAGCGCACCGCGGCTCCCGTTGATCTCCCACTGCATCGCGTTGCGCCGTCCGGTCGCCATGCGCGTCGCCTCGATCGTCCCGACGGCGCCGCCCTCGAACTCGATCACCGCCTCGACCGCGTCGTCGACGTCCGGCGCGCCGTCCGCGCGCGGCGGCCGGAAGGTGCGCAGCAGGCCGTTGACCGCGGTCGGCTCGCCGACGAGGTAGCGCGCGAGGTCGATGACGTGCGCGGCGAGATCGCCGAGGGCGCCCGAGCCTGCCTGTGCCCGGTCGAGCCGCCAGACGTCCGGCAGGTCCGGGCCGGCGAGCCACGATTGCAGGTACCGGGCGCGAAAGTGCCGCAGCTCGCCGAGGTCGCCGGCCTCGAGCAGCCGGCGGGCGAGGCGCACGGCCGGGACGAAGCGGTAGTTGAACCCGCACATGTGCGTGACGCCGGTGGCGGCGACGGCGGCCCAGATCGCGTGGCTCTCCTCCGCGTCGCGGCCGAGCGGCTTCTCGCACACGACGTGCTTGCCCGCGCGCGCGGCCGCGATCGTCGGCTCGGCGTGCAGCGCGTTGGGCCCGCCGTTGTCGAACAGCTGCACGCGCTCGTTGGCGACGAGCTCGCGCCAGTCGGTCACCGCCGTGGCGAACCCGTAGCGGCGCGCGGCCTCCGCGACCGCGTCGGCATCGCGGCCGCAGATCGAGACGAGCTCGGGCGTCAGCGGCGGCGGCCACGTGATGTGGGAGATCGTGCGGTAGGCGTGCGCGTGGGCCTTGCCCATGAAGGCGTAGCCGAGCATCCCCACCCCGATCGCGCGCGCCGGCTCCATGGCGCACATCCTCGCGCTTCGCGGCGGCGCTCGCATCGCCGGCCCCGATGCGCTTGAGTTCGGCCCTCCACGACGAGAGGACCGACATGAGCGAGACGACCAGGTTGAAGACGAGCCTCGGCATCTGGGCGCTGGGCCCGATGGTGACCCGCTTCGTCCCCGTCGGCTACCAGCCCGAGCACGCGACCGACTCGACCGTGGCGAAGGTGGAACGCGCCGTCGGCGGCCTCGGCGACATGATCGACGGCTACGAGTTCCACTACCCGGCGGAGCTGAACGAGGACAACCTCGACGCCGTCCGCGCCGCGCTCGGCGAGCACGACGTCTACTGCCTGTGCGGCGGCCTGCACCTCGACCCGCGCTTCGGCAAGGGCGGCTTCGTCTCGCCCGACGACGCCCTGCGCGACGAGGCGATCGCGATCACGCTGCGGGCGATCGACCTCGCGGGCGAGATCGGCTCGAACTTCATCATCTGGCCGGGGATCGAGGGCTACAACTACCCGTTCCAGACGCCGTACAAGGAGAGCTGGGCGCGCCTGATCGACGCCTTCGGCCAATGCGCGCAGCGCTGCCGCGAGCGCGGCGTGACGCTGTTCCTCGAGCACAAGAACTCCGAGCCGGCGATGAAGATCATGATGGGCAACATCGGGATGACGCTGCACGTGATCCACAAGCTGCGCGCCCTGGGCCTCGACAACGTCAAGGTCAACATGGACTGGCAGCACCTGATCATGAACGGCGAGAACCTCGCCGAGTACGCGGCGCTGCTCGCCGCCGAGGGCGTGCTCGGCCACCAGCACGCGAACTCCGGCTGGGGCACGTTCGACGACGACAACATGGTCGGCGCGACGGCGTTCATGGAGACGCTCGAGCTCGCGCTCGAGCTGCGCCGGGCGGGCTACGGCGCCGGCGGCGAGCGCCTGGGCTTCGACCTCTACCCCTACACCGAGGACCAGGTCGCGGCGGTCAGGCGCAGCGTCCTGCAGTGGCGCTTCATCGACGGGGTCGCGGCGAAGATCGACGACGCGGCGCTGCGCGAGGCGCAGTCGCGCAAGGACGCGGTGCGGGCCTACGAGCTCGTCTACGCGGCGCTGGGCGCGACCGCGTGAACGCGGGCCCGGCGCTCATCGGCCTCGACGTCGGCACGACCGCCGTCAAGGCGATCGCGATCTCACCGAGCGGCGAGCTGCTCGCCCGCGCCGAGGCGGGCTACCCGCTCTCGACGCCGCGCCCCGGCTGGTCGGAGCAGGACCCCGAGGACTGGTGGCGCGCGACCGAGCGCGCGCTCGACGAGCTCGGGGTCGGCGAGATCGCGGGCATCGGCCTCTCGGGCCAGATGCACGGGCTCGTCGCGCTCGACGAGCGCGAGCGCGTGCTGCGGCCCGCGATCCTCTGGAACGACCAGCGCACGGGCGCCGAGTGCGCGGAGATCGAGGAGCGGGTCGGGCTCGAGCGGCTGATCGCGCTGACCGGCAACCGCGCGCTGACGGGCTTCACAGCGCCGAAGCTCCTGTGGCTGCGCAACCACGAGCCAGACGTGTACGACGACATCGCGCACGTCCTGCTGCCCAAGGACTACGTGCGCCTGCGCCTGACCGGCGAGCGGGCGAGCGACGTCGCGGACGCGTCCGGCACGCTGCTCTTCGACGTCGCGCGGCGTCGCTGGAGCGAGGAGGTGCTCACGGCGCTCGAGCTGCCGAGCTCGTGGCTGCCGCGCGTGCTCGAGTCCCCGGCCGTCTCCGGCCACACCGCGCAGGGTGTCCCGGTCGCGGCGGGTGCCGGCGACCAGGCGGCCGGCGCGATCGGCGTCGGGATCGCGGCACCCGGACCGGTGTCGGTCGTGCTCGGCACCTCGGGCGTCGTCTTCGCCGCGCTGCCGGCGTTCGCGGCGGATCGCGAGGGCCGCGTGCACGCCTTCTGCCACGCCGTGCCCGGCGGCTGGCACGCGATGGGCGTGATGCTCTCGGCGGCGGGCTCGCTGCAGTGGCTGCACGACGCGCTCGCTCCCGACGTCGCCTTCGAGGCGCTGGCGGCGGAGGCCGCGGCGTGGGACGCCGGCACCGAAGGCCTGACCTTCCTCCCCTACCTCCAGGGCGAGCGCACCCCCCACGCGGACCCGGACGCGCGCGGCGCGTTCGCCGGCCTCTCGCTGCGCCACGACCGTGGCGCGCTGACCCGGGCCGTGCTCGAGGGGGTCGCATACGGGCTGCGCGACTCGCTCGAGCTGCTGCGCGAGCTGGGCGTCGAGGCCGCCGTCGGGCGCGCCTCGGGCGGCGGCGCGCGCAGCGAGCTGTGGCTGCGGATCGTCGCCTCGGCGCTCGACCTCCCGCTCGAGCGCGTGGCCGTCGAGGAGGGCGCGGCGTACGGCGCGGCGCTGCTCGGCGGCGTCGCGGCCGGGACGTTCGCCGACGTGCACGAGGCCGTCGCGACCTGCGTGCGGGTGCGCGACCGGATCGAGCCCGTGCCGGAGTGGCGCGCCGCGTACGAGCGCGGGTACGAGCGCTTCCGCGCGCTCTACCCGGCGCTGCGCGACGTGCCCCGCGGCTGAGCGGCCGGCCGCGGCTGAGCGCCTGAAGCGCCGAGCTACTTCTTCGCGAGGATCGCCGCCCGCTCGTGGTATTCGTCCGGGGTGATCTCGCCCGAGGCCAGGCGTCGATCGAGGATCTGCATCGCCGTCTCGGTGTCGGCTCCCGGCCCAGGATGGGCATGCGAGGCGCTCGTGGACCGCACGAACCAGACGACGAGGGCGACGATGGCCAGGACGGCGATCATCATCACCGCGGCCATCACCCAGCCCCAGGCGCCGTCCATCTGATCGTGCATTCGGTACTGCGCGAGTGTCGTCAGCGCGGCCATGTGGCCTCCTGTGATCGCTTGTCGGTGTTCATCTGATCGTCCTGCTGATCTGCTGGTTGCACCTCCGGGCTTCCCCGCAGGGTCCGGCGACCGTCGGGTGCCGCTCGCCGCGAGCGGCACGGCACGTGGCCGTTGGCGCTCGCGGCAGGCACCGCTCAGTGGTCGTCCATCATCGACGTGCCGCTCGTCGAGCGACCGGAGGAGCTGCCGTACCACTGCTTGCGCCAGGCGCGCATCTGGGCGATCTCCGCGGTCTGCGCGGCGATGATGTTCTTGGCCATGGTGTGCAGCGCCGGCAGCCTGCCGTCGGCCAACTGCTGGCGTGCCATGCGGATCGCGCCCTGATGGTGCGGGATCATCATGTCGATGAACGCCTCGTCGAAGGGGTTCGAGCGTTCCAGCAGCGGCATGTCGCCATCCATGCCCATGTCGTGCTGGCTCATGCCCATGTGACTGGCGCCGAAGCCCATGTGGTCGAGGTCGCCCTGCATGCGGCGCATGACCGCGATCTCGGCCTTCTGGGCGGCGATGATCCGGCTCGCGAGCGAACGCAGCTGCGGGTGCCGGGCTCGCTCCTGGGCGATCTCCGCCATGTCGATCGCGCCCTGGTGGTGAGGGATCATGTCGGTCACGAAAGCCGCGTCGACGGTGTTGCCGGACGAGGACTTCGACGAGGTGTCGTCGCTCCCGCAGCCCGCGGCGGCAACGGCGACGAGGCTGCCGGCCGCGAGCAACGCGGTCAGCGCCGCCAGCGGCGGCTTGATTCTGATGTTCATGGCATTCGCCTTTCAGGTCTTGATGCTTGCCGGCTCGAGGCGGCGCGCCAGCTGGGCGCGCCGGACCGCGGGCGCCGCGTACCGCGGCGCCCCCGAGCTCAGAGCCTGAAGACCTGAAGCGCAGCCGGACCCGCGCGAGCGCGTGGCTCCGGCGGGCAGACGAGAAGTGCGAGCCTCGGACCCGGCAGCGGAATCGAAGACCAACGCACCGGGAGCAGCGCTCTCGGTGCACGCGCGGCCGCCGCCACGGCCGCGACCTGCAGCACCGCCACACACATCACGGCGCCGCTACCCATGTGGTCCCCGCTCGTAGCGGAATGGGCGATGGCGACGGCACTCGCCAGCAAGAGCACGGCTGCCAGGGCCAGCAGTCGCCGACGCGCTCGGCGAGCCAGTCTGTTGATCAGGAGGAACACGGCCAAGACCAAGGGTAGCCGTGTCGCAGCCGCCGCACGGTTTCCGCGAGCAAAGCTCCGAAAGACCCGGAACCGGGCGCTCCAGTCGAGCGAGCCGGCAGGTTGGCCCGGCACGACGACGGGGCCGGCTCGCGCCGGCCCCGTGTCCCACGGCACCATCCGGGCGCCGGAAGCTGTCGCCAGGCGCCTAGCGACGCGCGGGCGCCTTGATCGTCACGCGCGCGCTGCTCGTGCCGACGTTGCCCGCGCGATCCGTCGCGACGGCGATCGCCCGGGCGCGGAGCTTGCCGTTGCGCCGGACGAGCGCCTTCGCTGAGCGCGCGAGCTTGATCCGCACGGTGGCCGTCTGGCCGCCGCCGAGTTCGACCAGGCCGTTCCCGAGCCGTGCGCTGCGGGCGCCGCGAGCGGCGCTGCGCAGCGACAGCCGCGTGGCGCAGCCGCGCTCGGTCACGGGGCACGTGATCCGCAGGGCGACGACCCCGCGGCGCGTCATGCGCACCACGCGCGACGTGATGCCGACGCGCGGTGCGACCGCGTCGGCGGCGTCCGCCGTCGTGTTCACGACGCTCGCCTCGAGGACGCGCAGCGACATCGCCGTCTCGCTCTGCGCGCCGTCCGCGTCGGTGACGCGCAGCTTCAGCAGCACGGTGGCCGGCGATGCGAAGCGCGTCGTGGTGGTCGGGCTCGACCCGCCGTCGGTCTCGAACGTGCCGTTGCCGTCGAGATCCCACTCATAGCGGGCGATGGTGCCGTCGTCGTTGGAGCTCGAGCCGTCGAGCTTCACCTGCTCGCCGACGATGGCGGGGCTCGGGGCGACGACGAACGCGGCCGTCGGGGCCCGGTGGACGCGCAGCTGGACGTTCGCGACGCCGGTGGCGCCGCGGTCGTCCGTCACGCGCAGGCGCACGCTGCGGGTCCCGAGCGCGGCGTAGGTGGTCGAGATCGACGGCGTCGTGCCGCCATCGCGCTCGAACGTGCCATCGCCGTCGAGATCCCACTCGTAGCGCTGGATCGAGCCGTCGTCGCTCGAGGCCGAGCCGTCGAGCGTGACCTGCTCGCCGGGGAGCAGGACGGTCTTGCTCGTCTTGAGCGCCGCATGAGGGGCGCGATGGAGGACGAGCACGTGCGTGACCGTGTCCGTGCGGCCGGCGTCGTCGGTGACGCGCAGCTTGATCGTGAGCTGCCCCGTCTGCGTGTAGGTGCGCTCCTGCGCGGCGGAGGTCGTGCTCGACGTCTCGAAGCTGCCGTTGCCATCGAGGTCCCAGTCGTACTTGACGATCTGATGACCGTCCTTGCCGGCGGAGCGCGAGGCGTCGAAGGCGACCTTCACGCCGTCGATCCTGAGCGCAGCTGCCTTCACCTGGTTGACGCCCCCGACGGGGCGGGCGAACGACTCGGGCACGACCGCCGGATTGGGCGACAGCGAGAACAGCGCCGTCGGCGGCGAGGGCGGGGGCGGCGGGGGCGGTTGAATCGTGCCGGGATCACCGATGTGATCCGGGGGCCGCAGCGCGGCGGCCGGACCGGCCAGCGCGAGGGCGCCGGCGCAGACGAGCAGCGCAGCGATGGAGCGGGACGCGGCGGGGCGGGTGGTGCGGAGCTTGCTGGTGAGCATTTCGGTGCCTCCTATTGGGCGGTCTGGTTTCTCGACCATCGTCGGTGACCCGAGGAGCCCCGAACACGCACCCAAGGGTGAGACCGACCCCACCCTGCGCACCCCGCTCCGGGCGGAAGCTCCACCCGGCACCGATGTAGTTTTGGCCGATGGCCGATGCGGCGGAGATCGAGCACGTCCTGCGCGGTTACGCCGACGCGTGGCTCGCCGCCGACCTCGAGCGCATCCTCGCGGCCTACCACGAGGACGTGGTCCTGCACTACATGGGCCAGAGTCCGCTGGCAGGAACCCACACCGGTCGTGATGCGGTGTTCGCGGCGCTCGGTCAGGCCAGCCAACGCTCCGCCCGGCGACTGATCGAGATCGAGGACGTCCTCGTCGGCACCGATCTCGGAGCGATCGTGGCGGTGGAGGATCTCGGCGATCCGCCGCGCCGGGTGCGCCGCGTCCTGGTCTATCGCGTCGCGGACGCCCAACTCCGCGAGTGCTGGCTCTACGACGAGGACCAGCGATTCGTCGACGAGCTCTGGTCGACGGACTGACAAGCACTCACGCCGTCGTCGGCTGCTCCTCGTCCGCGCGTTCGTCGATGCGGGCGATCACGGCCTGGGTCGCTGCGTGACGCTCCTGCTGGGCGTCGAGCAGCGGGCCGAGCACGCCGCGCAGCGCCGACATGGCGATCCAGCGCTTGGGGACGATGATGCGCGCCTTCCGCTGCTCGATCCCGGCGACGACGGCCGCGGCCGCTTCGGCGGGCTTCAGTCGCTTGCGCAGCGGCAGCGGCAGCGTCGCCAGCATCTCCTTCGCGAGCGGGTCCTGGTCGATCGCGCGGTGCACCATCTCGGTGTCGATGAAGCCGAAGTAGGCGGTGCTCGCGCTCGCGCCGTGGCGGACGAGCTCCAAGCGCAGCGCCCGCCCGAGCTGCTCCACCGCGGCCTTGCTCATCGCATAGGGGATGGCGCCGACCCCGTTGACGAACGCGTACACCGACGCCACGACGACGACGTGGCCGCGGCGGCGCACGATCTCCGGAAGCGCGGCCTGGACGGTCTCGACCACCCCGTGCGTGTTGACGTCGAAGACGCGGTCGAAGTTCTCCGACGACATCGCGCGCATCGTCGTCACGCGCGAGGCCAGCCCCGCGTTCGCCATCACGACGTCGAGCCCGCCGAAGCGCTCGACGGTCGTCGCCACCGCACGCTGCATCGCTCCCCGGTCGGTCACGTCAGCGCCGATGCCGAGTGCGCCATCGCCGATCTGCGCGGCCGCGTGCGCGGCGGCGGCCGCGTCGAGGTCGACGACCACGACCGACGCGCCGCGCCGCGCGAGCAGCTCGGCGGTGGCGAAGCCGATGCCGCGCGCGCCGCCGGTGACGAGCGCGACCTTGTCGCGCAGGACGAACGGGGTCACGGGCATCCGCTGATGCTCTCAGGTTCGCCGGAGCGCCGCTCCCGCCACCGGATCGCCTTCGTCGGCGGTCAGGCGGCCCCCGAGACGCCGGTCGCGGCCTCGCGGAGCACGAGTTCCCGCAGACGGCCGTCGCCTCCTCCGCCGGCGACGGTCGTGCTCGTGCGTACGTCGATGTTCGGCGTGGCCTGGATCTCCTGGATGAGGTAGTGCG
>DAIOGP010000033.1:5761-9869 GCA_036745135.1 Solirubrobacteraceae bacterium | reverse complement strand
GGCCGGTGCGCGGCGCGCACGCGCGCGCCGGCCGACGCGAGCGCGCACGCCGTGACGAGCGCCACGAAGATCCCCCATTCGAGCCCGATCGTTGCGCCTGCCTCGGCGCGGCTCACGCTCGGCTTGTCGAACAGCCGGTAGAGGATCAGCAGCGCCGCCCAGGTGCCGGCGGCGAGGATCACGGTGCCGTCGCCGCCGGGCAGGTGGAATCCGCGCCGCTCGCCGCGCGCGAACAGCAGGGCGAGCACGCCGAGCGCGACGAGCATCACCGCGAAGGCCACGAACGGCGCGTCGAACGCGTTGCGGCTGTCGTTGATCACGACGCCCTTCGCGAAGTAGCTCTTCTGGAACCACGGCAGGAACAGCGCCACGATCAGCGCCATCGCCCCCAGCGCGGCGAGGCGCTGCTCGCGCCCGAGCACGCGCCACGCGCGCCCGACGCGGACGATCGCGTGGCTGGCCTGCTCGCCGATGCCGGCGCGTCGGCTAGGCGGTTCGCCCGGCATTGCCCTCCAGCCCGTCGAGCGCCTCGAGTCGCCGCTGCACCAGCGCGCGCACCCGCGCCTCGACGGCGGGGTCGCGGGCGACGAGGGCGGCCTCCTCGAAGGCCGCGCGCGCACGGCCGTAGCGGCTCGCGTCGGCGCTCTTGAGCAGGTTGTCGCCGCGGAGCAGGAGCGTGCGGATGCGGTCGCCGGGCGCCTCGGTCATGCGCGCACGCCGGCCGCCGCCTCCATGCGCTCGAGCAGCACGCCGGCGTCGTGCTCGGAGACCGTGCGCAGCTGGCCCTGGAAGGCGAGCTTCCAGTGCTCGCGCGGCCACTTGCGGATGTGCTCGAGGTCGTCGACGAGCGATTCGGCCGGCACCCAGGCCTGCTCCTCGAGCACGAGCTCGGGCTCGGCGGGAAAGCGCCACGGGTACGGGTCCGCCTTGCCGGGCTTGCCCGGCCACAGCGGCGTGCGGTCCTCGTAGAGCTTGCCGGTCAGCCTGATGCTGGCCGCGAACGCCATCACGCGGGTGAGATAGAGGACGATGCGGTCGCCGGGCGCCATCTCGAGCGCCTGGCGCCGGCGGCGCTCCTTCATCCCGATCACCGTGAAGCCGTGCGCGCGGGTCGCCGCGAAGTTCTCGGGCGAGCCGGTGAGGATCCACGTCTGCGGCGCGGCCGCGCGGTCGGGCACACGCCGATTGTACGCGGGCGGCGGCCGCCGCCCGCCCCCTCAGTCGATCGGGATCTCCTCGACCTCGGTCACCTCGGCCGCGGGGCGCGCGAGCAGCGCGATCAGCCAGTCGAGCAGCGCGCGCAGCGCCTGCAGGAGCTCGCGCAGCGCCTCGCGCACCTGCTGCTGGAGCTCGCGCGGGAGGCTGTCACGGCCGAGCTCGAGCAGCGCGCGCAGCGCCTGGAGCTCGGGGCTGGGGGGCGCCTCGCCCGGCTCGCTGCCCGGTGCGGCCCAGCCGCCGGGCGGCGGGCGCCGCGCGCGCGGCGGCAGCTCGCCCTCGGCGCCCGCGGACGCCGCTTCGCCCGCGAGCCGCGCGGCCGCGTCGCGGGTGGCCTCGAGTCGCTGGCGCAGCGCCTCGAGCGGATCGTCGGCGGGCTCAGGCATCGACGCTCGCGAGCTCCGCCGCCGAGGCGCTCTCGAACGTGACCTCGAGCGTCCCGTCCACGAACGCGGCCCCGGTCGGGCGGAAGCCGCCGAGCGTCGGCGGCAACGCGATCGTCCGCCGGTGCTCGCCGGCGCGCACCACCAGCTCGAGCCCGATCTTCTTGAGGCTCACGTCCTGCTTGGCGACCAGCGGCAGCTCGAGGCGCAGGGTGGCGCGAGCGCCGTCGACCGCGAGGTCCTGGACGATGCGGTCGTGCAGCACGGCCGCCGGGTCGTGCGCCGCGAACAGCTCGCCCGCGAGCCGGTCGAGCATCTCCGCGCCGGCGACCTCCTCGGCGAAGAACGCCGCTTGCAGGATCGGCACGGGCGCGAACGCCGAGGCGACCAGCTCGAGCTGCTCCTGCTGGCGGCCGCGCCAGGCGCCGAAGTAGCCGCCGTCGAGCTCCGGCGGGAAGACCTTGTTGACCACGATGGCGTCGGTCAGGTAGCCGTACAGGTTCAGGTAGGTGAACATCCGCATCGCCTCGCCGATGACCATCGCGTCGGGACTCATCACGAGCCGGACGGTGACGCGCTCGCGGTCGCGCAGCAGGGCGTCGAGCTCGATCAGGTTGCCGAGCAGGCGGTGCACGTCGGCCAGCACCGCGTCGCCGGGCAGCGGCAGGTCGAGCACGCTCGCGGCGAGCGGGCGCACGGCCCCGAGCAGCTGACGCTCCCACGGCACGACGCGCTCGAGCCACCAGCGGGCGACCTCGGGGAACGACAGCAGCCGCAGCGTCTCGCCGGTGGGCGCGCAGTCGACGACGATCGCGTCGTAGTCGCCGGACTCGTGGCTGCGCTTGAGGGCGAGCAGCGAGAAGAGCTCGTCCATCCCCGGCGGGACCGCCAGCTCGTCGGCCACGACCCGGTGCGCGCCCCGCTCCACGAGCAGGCCGCCCAGCCAGCCGGAGACCGCCGACCAGTGGCGCTGCATCTCCGCGCGGGCGTCGATCTCCTGGCCCCAGAGCTTGTCGCCGACCGCGGCCGGGCTCGGGCCGAGCTCCGTCCCGAGCGACGCCGAAAGGCTGTGGGCGGGGTCCGTCGACAGCACGAGCGTGCGCAGTCCTGCCCGGGCGAGCGCGCGACCCGTGGCGGCCGCGACGGACGTCTTGCCGACGCCGCCCTTTCCGGTGTAGAGGATCGTGCGCGTCGTCATCGCGGCCCGCAGTCTACGAGGGAGCGCTCGCCCGGCGCCCGCGCCGATGGCGCACGCGGTGCGCTCGCAGCACCTCGACCTGCTGCTCCGCCCGGCCGACGTTGCCGGCGAGGTCGGTGGCCCGGAGCACCACCGTGTAGGCGCCCGGGGCGCGCGGCGGCCGCCAGAGGAAGCCGCGCTGGCCGTACCCGACTTGCGCGCTCGTCGCGAACACGGTCCGGTCCCCGCGCCGCACCGTCAGGCCCACGCGCGCGACCTTCGAGAGCGAGAAGTCGAGCTCCGCCACGCGGCCCGCGCGCACGCGGCGCGTGCGCAGCGCGACCCGCGGCGCCTCGCGCAGGTACCACGAGAAGCGCCTGGCCGTGGTGCAGTAGACCGGCGCCTCGGTGCGCTCGCACAGCGTGCGCAGGAAGCCCCGCACGAGCCGGTGATAGCCGAGGTCGGACTCGCGGCCGGGCTGGTACAGCGACCACGCGCCGGTGTCGTAGCGCGGAACCTCGGCGCGCGCTTCGGCGTCGCCCGCGGCGAACAGCTCCCGGGCGCGCGCGTCGTCGGTCAGCTCGCCGTAGTCGTAGAGCCCGACGAGCGCCTGGGCGAAGCCGTTCAGGACCCGTTGGCCCGGCGCGAAGCTGTACAGCAGGTAGTGATCGCCGACGCTCGTCCTGACGCGCACGCCGACGGGCGGGCGCTCGCGGAAGAGCGCCAGCGCGGCGCGGCCGGTGTCGAGGAGCTCCGGCGTGCCGAGGCGGAGCGCCGCCCGCCCGAGGGCCTGCAGCGCGGTCCCCTGCGACATCGCGCTCGTCCACGGCGGCCGCCCGCCGCCGAACCGGAAGTAGTACTCCCACGCGATCCCGTCGCCGCGGCGCGCCGCGAGCGGCACGAGCTCGCCGACGAGCTGCGTGAGCCAGTCGTCCCGGCCCTGGACCCAGAACGCGTTGGCCTTGGCCCACGAGGCGAGCATCTGCAGCTCGATCCCCTGGCTCGGGTAGTACTGCCACACCAGCCGGCTGCCCTTGAAGGCGACGCGCCGGCCCGGGCTGAGCAGCGGCCCGGTCGTCCACCACTGGCGGTTGCGCGCGAGCGTCAGGAACAGCGGTTCCAGGCGCGACACCGTCAGGTACCCGCGCGCCGCGATGTCGCGCAGGTTCGCCACGACGGCACCGAGCTCGGCGCGACGCGTGCCCGTGAGCCGCGCGAGGGACGTGCGCGCCGCCGCCCACGTGGCGCGCCGCGCGGCGTAGGCGGGGCGGTCGATCGCGCCGGCGTCGAGCATCCGCCGCAGCTCGGTGCCCACCGTGCGCCGCGGCCTGCG
>DAIOGP010000033.1:0-5661 GCA_036745135.1 Solirubrobacteraceae bacterium | reverse complement strand
GGTCCTCGCGCACGACCGCGTGCCCGCCGTCGAGCTCGATGACCGAAGCGGCGCGCGTGGGGGTCGCGCCGACGAGCGCCAGCGCCACGGCGACCGGGGCAAGTGCCACGATTCGCACGGGCCTGATGGTAGGCTCGATCGCCCCGACCTGCCCGCTCGCAGGCCGGTTCCCCCCACGGAATGCAAGGGAGATTGCGCGTGCGTCCACGTGTCCGCAATGCCCCAGCGCTCGTCGTCGTGCTCGTCGCGAGCGCGCTCCTGCTCGCAGCCTGCGGGAGCTCGAGCTCGAGCTCGGGTGGCGGCAGCGCAGACGCGATCCTGCAGCGCGCGTTCGCGGGCGGGAAGACGATCAAGAGCGGCAAGCTGGCGCTCGACGTCGGCCTCGACCTCAAGGGCGTGCAGAGCCTCGGCGGGCCGCTGAAGCTCAAGCTCTCCGGGCCGTTCGAGGGCGGCGCCGGCGGCGCGATCCCGAAGCTCGACATGACGCTCGACCTCGACCTCGCCGGCAAGCGCTTCACCGCGGGCCTGATCTCCACCGGCAGCCAGGGCTTCGTCTCCTTCCAGGGGACCGACTACGTGGTGCCCGACCAGGCGTTCGCGTCGTTCAAGCAGGGCTACGCCGAGGCCCAGCGCAAGTCCAAGGCGCAGCAGGGCAAGACGACGCTCGCCTCGCTCGGCATCGATCCCCGCGGGTGGCTGAAGGACCCGAAGGTCGCCGGGAGCGCGGACGTCGGCGGCACCGACACGGACCACGTGAGCGCCGACGTCGACGTCGGCAAGCTCGTCGACGACATCGGCAACCTCGCACGGCGGGCCGGTTCCCTGACCGGCACGACCCAGGGCCAGGGCATCTCGGCCAAGACGCGGCAGCAGATCACGGATGCGGTCAAGCGCGCGAGCGTCGACGTCTACGTCGGCAAGGCGGACGGGATCCTGCGCAAGCTCTCGGTCGGCCTGAGCTTCGAGGTTCCGCAGTCCCTGCGGTCCTCGGCCCAGGGTCTGCAGGGTGGCGACCTGAGCCTGAGTCTCGAGCTCGACGACGTCAACCAGGCTCAGCGGATCGAGGCCCCGTCGAACGCGCGGCCGATCACCGAGCTGGGGAGCCAGCTCCAGTCGCTGCTGGGCGGCCTCGGAGGCCTCGGCGCCGGGTCGGGCTCGAGCGGCTCGAGCGGCTCGAGCGGCGGCTCCTCGAGCGGTGACGCGGCGGCGAAGCGCCTCGAGAACTTCACGGCGTGCGTCAAGCAGGCCGGCAGCGACAGCGCGAAGGCGCAGGACTGCGCGAAGCTGCTGAACCCGTAGCCGCGAGCGCGCGCCGGCGCGCGATCGGTTCCGGGACGACGCCGCCTATGCTGAGCGGATGAGTGCTCCGGCTCCGGAGCGGCGTCGGTCGCTGCGCGGCCTCCTGCTCTCTAGCGACGGCTGGCCGTACCTGCTCGTCCCGTTCCTGCCGCTCGCGGTCGCGCTCGATCTCGCGCACGCGGGGGACACTGTGGTGTTCTTCACCTCGGCGGCCGGGATCATCCCCACGGCCGCCCTGATGGGCCGCGCGACCGAGGAGCTGGCGGCGCGCTCGGGTCCCGGGATCGGCGGCCTGCTGAACGTCACCTTCGGCAACGCCCCGGAGCTGATCATCGCGCTGTTCGCGCTCAACCGGGGCCTGCACGAGGTCGTCAAGGCGTCCCTGATCGGCTCGATCCTCGGCAACATCCTGCTCGTTCTCGGCGCCGCGATGCTGGTCGGCGGCCTGGGGCGGGACCGGCAGACCTTCAACCGCACGGCGGCGGCGGCGCAGTCCTCGATGCTGCTGCTCGCGGCCGCCGCGCTCACGATGCCCGCGATCTTCCAGCTCGTCGAGGGCGGTGGGCTCCCGTCGCCCGGCATCGAGCGCCGGGACTTCGGCTCGACCGTCGAGCACCTCTCGGTCACCGTCGCGATCGTGCTGCTCGCGACCTACGTCACGGCGCTGGTCTTCTCGTTGCGGACGCACCGCGACCTGTTCAACCCCGTCGCGGATGAGCTCGACGAGAACTCCTGGAGCGTGCGGCGGTCGGTCACGATGCTCGCGGTCGCGGGCGTCGCCGTCGGCGTCATGTCGGAGATCCTCGTCGGCTCGATCGCGGGCGCGGCGGAGTCCGTCGGCCTGAGCGAGTTCTTCATCGGCGCGATCGTCGTCGGGATCGTCGGCAACGCCGCCGAGCACTGGGTCGCCGTGCTCGTCGCCTACAAGGACAAGATGGACCTCGCGGTCGGGATCGCGATCGGCTCGAGCGCCCAGATCGCGCTGTTCGTGGCGCCGCTGCTCGTGCTCGCGTCGTTCGTCATCGGCCCCGGGCCGATGGCGCTCGTCTTCAACGGCTTCGAGCTGGGCGCGGTGCTGCTCGCCACGATGATCGCCACCCACGTCACGAACGAGGGCGAGTCGACCTGGTTCGAGGGGGTCCAGCTGCTCGCCGTCTACGCCGTGCTGGGCCTGGCGTTCTACTTCGCCTAGGCGCTCGCGCCAGGCGACGGCGCGTTACTCGCGCCCGACCTCCTGGTCGTCTTCCTCGAGCTCGTCGTCGGGCTCGTCGCCGTCGTCCGTGATCGACTCCGAGCCGCCCGGGTGGTAGCTGACCTGGAACGCCTCGAGCAGCTCGTCGCGGCGCTGCTCGTCGATCGGCGACTCGTCGGTGACGAGGACCCAGTCGGCGCCCTCGAACTCCTCCATGTTGAAGATCTCGGCATCGAGCTCGGGCGAGTCGTCGACGACGACCAGCACCTCGGTCTGCGGGTTGAAGTACGTGCCGGGGCGGATGAGGAGCTCGTCGAGCTCGAAGCGTCGGGGAGCCATGGCTGCGTTTATACCCGAACCCGCGACCGGCTTGCGCGCCGGCCGGCTAGGCGCCGGCGTCGCGCAGCTGGCGCTCGACCTCGACCTCGACGTCGAGCGGCGCCTGGCCCCGCGTCGCGCGCCGCTCGTTGCGCGCCACCACGAGCGATCGCACCTCGTCGCGCAGGGCGTCGTCGACGACGGGCGCGGTGAGCCGCCGCAGCTCGGCCTCCACGTCGAGCGTGGCCTCGCCACGAGCCGCGCGGCGGTGGTTGCGCGCCGTCACGAGCTGGCGCAGCTCCTCGACGCGCTCGCGCGCGGCGGCCGCCGAGCCGCGGGCGGGAGCCGGCCGCCGGCCGACCTCGTCGTCGAGCGAGAGGCCGCCGCGCCCGATCTCGTCGTACAGCTTGCCCGAGCCGGCGAGGGTTCCCACGGCGACGACCGCCGCGAACCCCACGACGACGAAGATCAGGTACCCCAGCGCCTCCTCCATGGAGGCCATTGTGGCGCGCCGAGGACCTGCGTTCCAGCACGCCGTCCGCTACGCTTGTGCAGTCGTTGACTGACTAGTCAATCTGTGAGCGCGCGCGCCCGTGGGCGCCACGCACGTCCAAGGAGACACAACCGTGGTCGATTTCAGCCTCACCGACGAGCAGCACGCGCTGCGCGAGATGGCGCACGACTTCGCGGCCAAGGAGATCCGCCCCGTCGCATGGGAGTTCGACAAGGAGGGCACCTGGCCGGCGGAGATCATCAAGAAGGCCTGGGAGGTCGGCCTGATGAACTCCCACATCCCGGAGGAATACGGCGGTCCGGGCGCCTCCTACTTCGATGGCTGCCTCATCGAGGAGGAGTTCGGCTGGGGCTGCTCGGGCATCGGCACGAGCCTCGCCGCCAACGGACTGGCCGGCGCGCCGCTGCTGCTCGGCGGCTCGGAGGAGCTCAAGCGCAAGTACTTCGGCATGCTCGTCGAGGAGCCGAAGCTCGCCGCCTTCTGCCTGACCGAGCCGGACGCCGGCTCCGACGTCTCGGGCATGCGCACGACCGCCGTGCGCAAGGGCGACAAGTACGTGATCAACGGGTCCAAGTGCTTCATCACCAACGGCGGCTACGCCGACTGGTTCACGGTCTACGCCAAGACCGACAAGGACGCCGGCCATCGCGGCATCTCGGCCTTCATCGTCCCCAAGGAGGCGGGCGTGATCGTCGACAAGAAGGAAGACAAGATGGGCCAGCGGGCGTCGAACACCGCGACGATCACGTTCAACGACGTCGAGATCCCGGCTGACCACCTGCTCGCGGAGGAGAACAAGGGGTTCAAGCTCGCGATGATGGTGCTCGATCGCACGCGCCCGGGCGTGGCCGCCATGGCGGTCGGCATCGCCCGCGCCGCGTTCGAGTTCGCCGTCGACTACTCCAAGCAGCGCGTGCAGTTCGGCGTGCCGATCGCGATGCACCAGGCGATTCAGTTCATGATCGCCGACATGGCGACGGACATCGAGGCGGGCCGCCTGCTGACGTGGCAGTCGGCCGTGCTGCTCGACCAGGGCAAGCGCAACACGCTCGCCTCGTCGCACGCCAAGCGCTTCGCCGCGGACGCCGCGATGAAGGTCACGACCGACGCCGTGCAGGTCTACGGCGGCTACGGCTTCATCAAGGACTACCCCGTCGAGAAGCTCATGCGCGACGCGAAGATCATGCAGCTCTACGAGGGCACGGCGCAGATCCAGCGCCTCGTCATCGCGCGCGAGACGCTCCTGCCGCGCCGCGTCGACGAGCCCGCGGCGGCCGTCGCGTAGCCCGACCCACCGCAGGAACCCGCACGCCCCGAGGGGCCGCCACCGGCGGCCCCTCGGCGTTCGGGACCGGGTTCTCCGACCGCGATCGGGAGACCGGCGCAGGATTGGCACTCCCAGGTCGAGCGGCGGCGTGCGGGCAGTCCCCGGATCCGGCATTGACTGCCGCCGCGTCCGTGCGGGACGATCGCGGCCGGCGGAAGGTACCGCCATGGCGATCCTGCGGGTGCGACACCCCGCGGAAGGAGGACCTCATGACGAGGGCTGGCTGGAGAGCGATCATCGCCTCGACCTGCGTCCTGGCCGTTGGACTCACGGGCGCGACGTGGGCGGGTGCGGCCAAGCCGACGAAGGACGAGCTGCAGGTCATCCCCTACGGATTCTCGGTTGACTGCGGCCCCTACGACTTCGGCTTCGAGAACGTCGTAAAGGGCCGGGAGACGCTCTGGACGCAGACGTTCTTCGACCCACGGGGCAATCCGGTGCGGATCGTCGTGCACGATTCGTTCGCCGAAACGGACACGAACTCCGTCAGCGGGAAGGCGCTGAGCGTCAGCGGCAGGACGGTAACGACGTACGACCTCGTGGCCGGCACGCGCACCGTCGTCGGCAAGGAGTTCCTGATGACGGGCCCCGGCAGCGGGGCGGTCATCCACGACGTCGGCCGCGTCGGCTTCGACGCCCCGTTCCACGTCTCGTTCGAGGCAGGGCGTCATGACGTGCTCCATGGGGACGTCGACCAGCTCGCGTGTCGCGCCCTCGCGAACGCCTGAGCTCGCGATCGGACGGGTCCCGGCGCCGCGCCGAGCCGGGACCCGGTCCGGGGATCCCGGCCGGCGCCGGCTCGCTGCCGGCGCGCCGGCGAGGCGCAGGCGCCGGATCGACGCTCAGCTCGTGGTTCGCGTGCCCGTGAGCACGCAGACCCAGGAGACCACGCCGTTGGTCGACGCCGTGCCCTTGGGTCGCACGTAACGGCCGTGGCGCACCGCCACGAGGTGGTTGCGCACGCGGAGGCTGATCGACACGGTCACGCCGCGCGGGCTCGTGCCGCGGCGC
>DAIOGP010000032.1:7899-9924 GCA_036745135.1 Solirubrobacteraceae bacterium | reverse complement strand
GACGACAGACGACAGACGACAGACGACAGACGACAGACGACAGACGACAGACGACCGGAGCATGCGGCGCCAGACGGACGGCCGAGGACGGATGACCCACTGTCAACTGTCAACTGTCAACTGTCAACCGCCCCCACTCCTCACTCCAGATCCGAATAATTCCCATCCGCCGGCGGCGGCTCGAAGCCGCGCAGGAGCATCCCCGCCTCGATCGCGGCGATCGTCGTCTGGAGCACGTGCACGCGGGCGTAGCGCTTGTTCTCCGCGGGAACGACGTGCCACGGGGCGAAGTCGGTGTCTGTGCGCTCGAGCATCTCCTCGATCGCGCGCTTGTAGGCCGCGCGCTGGCCCCGGTTGCGCCAGTCGTCGGGGGTCAGCTTCCACTGGCGCAGGGGATCGTCGCGCCGGGACTCGAACCGCCGCAGCTGCTCCTTGTTGGAGATGTGCAGCCAGAACTTGACGACGATCATCCCCTCGGCCGTGAGCGTGCGCTCGAAGCCGGTGATCTCGTCGTAGGCGCGCTGCCACTGCTCCTCGGTCGCGTACCCCTCCACGCGCTCGACGAGGACGCGTCCGTACCACGAGCGGTCGAGCACGGCCATGCCGCCCCAGCCCGGCAGCGACGGGCCGAAGCGGGCGAGGAAGTGGTGGCGCGCCTCGTCGGCGGTCGGCGCGGCGAACTGCGAGACGCGCACGTGGCGCGGGTCGAGCGGCGCGACGAGCCGCTTGATCGCGCCGCCCTTGCCCGACGCGTCCCAGCCCTCGAACAGCACGCAGACGGGCGGCCCGATCACGCGCGGCCCGACCTGGCCGCCGAGGTGCAGCCGCAGCGCGAGCAGCCGTCGCTGAGCGGCCTGGAGTCGCTTGGCCTCCTCGTCCCGGGAGAGCTTCAGCGTGAGTTCGACGTGGTCGAGCCGGCTCATCGGCGACCATCCTGCCATTCCGGCGCGGCGTCCGCCACGCCCGCTAGCTTGGCTGCCCGATGACGCTCGTGCCCGGCGACCCGCTCGCGCACCGCGCCCTCGAGTCGCTGCTCCGCGCCGAGACGGCCGTGCGCCGCCGGCTGGCGGCCGACCTCGAGCGCGAGGGGCTCTCGCCGACCGGCTTCTCGATGCTCGTGGTGCTGACGATCGCCGGTGGCGAGCTCGAGCTGCGCTCGCTGCGCCATCGGCTGCGCAGCTCCAAGGCGAATGCGACCGAGGTCGTCGGGACGCTCGCGGCGCGCGGGCTCGTCACGCGCGCACGGCTCCCGCACGACCGCCGCGCGCTGACCGTCCGCCTCACGCCGCTCGGGCGCGAGCTCGTCGACCGGCTGTTCCCCGAGCACACCGAGCGGGTCAGCGAGGCGTTCGCGGTGCTCGACGAGCACGAGAAGCGCGAGCTGGCCGCGATCTGCCGCAAGCTCGCGGCGTAGGCCCCCGGGCTACGCGCCCGCGTTCGGCCACGGCGTGCCCGGCGCGAGCAGCGGCGTGTCCCACACGCCCTGGTCCTCCTGGCCGAGGCGCCAGAACCCGATGCCGCCGAGGCCCTTGTCGGCGGCGAGCTGGACGCGGCTCGCGATCGACTGCGCGGTCGTGTACCAGACGTCGTGGCCCACGCCGGCGCGGTCCGTGTAGCTGAAGTGCGCCTCGGCGCTGGCCGGGTCCCAGATCGGCGTCGCGCCGAACGTGGCCGCGAGCCCGAGCACGGCCGCGTGGCCGTACGGCGTGGCACGGTGCTGCGCGCCGCCGCCGGCCGGCCAATCGAACCCGTAGAACGGCGTGCCGAGCACGAACCGGTCGCGGTTGGGGAAGGTCGCGGCGTAGGCGGCGACCTTGGCCTGCCACTGGATGTCGGCGAGCGCGCCCGGCGCCGACGTCGCCCAGTGGATGCCCCAGCACATGATGAAGATCGAGTCCGCGGAGGCGCTGAGCGCCGCGTAGTCGTAGAAGCCCGAGCGCGGGTGGCGCGGATCGTCGCGGAACTTGGGCGAGACGTCGATCGCCAGCTGCTTGCCGATCGCGTGCAGGCGCGCCGCGAGGTCGG
>DAIOGP010000032.1:4849-7799 GCA_036745135.1 Solirubrobacteraceae bacterium | reverse complement strand
AGGATGCGACCGCTCGGCCGTGCGCACTCGAAGTAGGTGGGGTAGACGGTGCCGATCTGGCGGTAGTGGGCCCGGAAGTCCTCGAACGACGAATCCGTCGAGGCCAGCAGGAACGCGTGGGCGTGGCCCTGGGTGGGCTCGGGCGGGTCGGTCGAGACGGTCAGCGCCTGGCTCGGCGTGCTCGCGTAGCCGAACGAGTCGACCGCCACGACGGTGAACGTGTAGAAGCTCGCCGAGCGCAGGCGCTCCGCCTGGAACGACGGCTTCGTCGGCTGACCGAGGAGCACGCCGTCGCGGAACACGCGATAGCCGGTGATCCGCCCCGAGCGGGCGCGCGCCGGCGACCACTCGAGCGTGATGCCCGCGTCGCCGACGCTGGTGGCCCGCAGCCCCTCCGGGGCGCTCGGCGGGTTGTGGTCGGTGCTCACGGTGATCGACTGCGGCTCGGAGAGATGCCCACGGGTGTCGACGGCGCGGACCGCGAAGGCGAACGACCGCGCCGACGCGAGCGACACCGTCAGCGAGGTCGTCGCGAGCTGGCGCACGCTGGCGCCGTCGCGGTACACGCGGTACCCCGCGAGCCGGCCGTCGCCCGCCGGGCCCGGGGTCCAGCTGAGGGTCACGCGATCGTCCTTGAGATCCGAGGCCGTCAGGCCGACCGGCGCCGCGGGCGGGTAGAACGGCTCGTCGCGGCGCAGCTCGGCGCGACAGCGCAGCGGATGGCCGCCGCGCCCGATCGCGCGGATCGCGAGTCGGTAGCGGCGCCCCGGCTTCACCGCGACGACCATCGTCCGCGTGCTCGTCTGGCCGATCACCTTGCCGTTGCGGAACACGCGATAGGCGACCACGCGCCGCCCGCGCACGCGCGGGCGCGACCAGCGCAGGACGCCATGCGGCTCGCCCGGCGCGCGGGTGAAGGCGAGTCGCGCGGGCTTGCACGCGCGCGCGCCGCGCGCCGACGCGGCGGCCGGCGCCAGCGCGATCGCCGGCACGACGAGCGCGAGCGCCGGGAGGGCAAGGCGGCGGCGCGTCATTCGACCGTGACCGTCTTGGCGAGGTTGCGCGGCTGGTCGACGTTGAGGCCGCGCTCGCGCGCGGCGTGGTAGGCCAGCAGCTGGAGCGGGACGACCGCCAGGATCGGCTGCAGCATCCAGTCACAGCGCGGGACGAAGAGCACCTCGTCAACGTACTCGCCGACGTGGCTGGAGCCCTCCGTGGCGATCGCGATCACGTGCGCGCCGCGCGCGCTGGCCTCGGCGACGTTCGAGAGCAGCTTGTCGAGCGCCGGCATGTCGGTCGCGCAGACGATCACCGGCGTGCCCTCGGTGAGCAGTGCGATCGGCCCGTGCTTCATCTCGCCGGCCGGGTAGGCGTCGGTCGCGATGTAGGAGATCTCCTTGAGCTTGAGCGCGCCCTCGAGCGCGACCGGCAGGCCGACGTTGCGCCCGAGGTAGAGGAAGAACTCGTGGCCGACCAGGCGCCGCGCGAGCGAGCGGGCGCGCGCCTCGTTGGCGGTGATCGCATCCTCGACGAGGTCCGGGATGCGGCGCAGCTCCGCCGCGAGCTCGGCGATGCGCCCCACGCCCAGCGTGCCGCGCACGGCCGCCAGCTTGAGCGCGAAGACGTAGAGCGCGGCGAGCTGGGCGACGAACGTCTTCGTGGCCGCTACCCCGATCTCGGTGCCGGCGCGCGTGAACAGCACGCCGTCGGCGTCGCGCGTCGCCTGCGAGCCGATCACGTTCGTCAGCGCGAGCACCGGCGCTCCCGCCGCGCGCGCCAGGCGCATCGCCGCGAGCGTGTCGGCGGTCTCGCCCGACTGGGTGATGCCGATCACGAGCGAGTCGGGCTCGATCACCGGGTTGCGGTAGCGGAACTCGGACGCGACGTCGATCTCGACCGGCATGCGCGCCCACTCCTCGATCGCGTAGCGCGCCGCCAGACCGGCGTGGAACGACGTTCCGCAGGCGACGATGCGGATCGAGCGCAGCCCGGCGAGCTGCGCGTCGTCGAGCCCGAGGCCGTCGAGCTCGATGCGGCCCTCGACGAGCCGGTCGACGAGCGTCGCCGCGAGCGCGGCGGGCTGCTCGTGGATCTCCTTGAGCATGAACGTCTCGAAGCCGCCCTTCTCGGCCTCGGCGTCGTCCCAGTCGACGCGGTCGACCGCGCGCGCTACCGGCGCGCCGCTCGCGTCCTGGAACTCGGCCCCGTCGGCGCGTACCGCGACGATCTCGCCGTCTTCGACGAGCTGCACCTGGTGGGTGTGCTGGAGGAACGCCGGGATCGCCGACGCGACGAAGTGCTCGCCGCGGCCGACGCCGACGACGAGCGGGCACTCCTTGCGCGCGGCGACGAGCAGCTCGGGCTGATCGGCGGCGATCGCGACGAACGCGTAGTGGCCGCGCAGCTCGGCGTAGGCGGCGCGCACGGCCGCGACCAGGTCGCCGTCGTGGTGCGCGGCGATCAGGTGCGCGACGACCTCGGCATCGGTCTCCGAGCGCAGCGCGATCCCGGCGTCGGCGAGGCGCGCGCGGAGCGCGACGTGGTTCTCGACGATGCCGTTGAGCACGATGTGGACCCGCTGCTCGCTGTCCGCGTGCGGGTGCGCGTTGACCTCGCTCACCCGCCCGTGCGTCGCCCAGCGGGTGTGCCCGATGCCGCACTGGGCCTCCTCCGCTGCGGTCGCGACGCCACCGGCGCCGGGCGACCGCGTCGCCAGCGCGGCGCGCAGGTGCGAGAGGTTCCCCACGGCGCGCACCGACTCGATGCGCCCGTCGAGGGCCAGGGCGAGCCCGGCCGAGTCGTAGCCGCGGTACTCGAGCCGCTCGAGGCCGCGCAGCAGCAGCTCGCGGCAGGGGCGATGGCCGACGTATCCGATGATCCCGCACATGTCCTAGCTCCTTGCGGGCCCGTCCGTGGGCGCCGCGGTCGATGTGGTTTCGCCGCCGCGCCG
>DAIOGP010000032.1:0-4749 GCA_036745135.1 Solirubrobacteraceae bacterium | reverse complement strand
GGGAAGCGGAGGTGCAGCCACGGCTCGAGGAAGCGGGCGATCCGGCGGTCGTTGGTCGAGTCCTGCCCGTAGTTCGAGAACGGCACGGCGAAGGCGAGCGGTTGGACGCCGCGCAGCCGCGAGGTCAACAGCCGCGCGCCGCGCTCGACGTCGCCGGTCACGCGCGAGCGCCACTCGGTCAACGACTCGAGGCGCTGGCGCTCGGGCAGGAAGCGGCGGAAGGCGTAGGCCGGGCCGACGCTGCCACCCGCGTCGACCGCGATGTTGTTGTGCCCGGCGCCCGCGTGCAGCTGCACGTCCCAGCGGCCGGAGTCGTGCATCCGCTGCAGCTCGTCCCAGCGCAGGTAGAACGGCTCGCGCGCCTCGGGCTCGGCCGCGTCGATGAACATCGTCGCGCGGAAGCGGAAGCGCTCGAGCGCGCGCTCGGCGCCCCGGTAGGAGTCGAGCCGCCCGTCGTCGAACGTGATCAGGATCGGCCGCGACGGCAGCTCGCGCGCGCTGCCACCAGGCCACAGCACGTACTGCGCGATCGAGATCGGATGGAAGCCGGCCGCGGCGAGCATCGTCATCTGCTCCGCGAACTGGCGCCGGGTGATCGACTGCCCGTCGACGCGCTCGGCGATGCCGTGGTAGGCGAGCACCGGCACGGCGCCGCGGAAGGTCCGCGGCGGCCTGAACTTCGCCAGCTGCGCCGGTGTCAGCGACACCTGCGGCGCCGGGAGCGGCTCGCGATGGAAGTACTGGTGGGCGAAGGACCGGTGGCCGCCCACGAGCTTCGGCGTCAGGTACAGGAACGGGAGCGTCGAGAGCGGCAGCAGCAACAGCGTCACGCCGCGCCCGCTCGCACTCGCCAACCGCGCGAGCCGCCTCACGCCGGTGCCGCCGATGTCGCCGCGTCGCCGCGGGTGCCCCAGGAGGCCGACCGCGAGGTGAGGATCGCGTAGTAGGTCTGCCAGAGCATGAACGTCAGGTAGAAGAAGACGAACACGACGCCGAAGATCCACAGCGTGTCGTAGCTGCGATGGCGCGCGGCGTAGTAGAGGCTGTAGACCAGCGCCATCGAGTAGACGCCGACGACGTACACGAGCGGCGCCCCCGCGCCGGCGAGCAGCGGGTGCCACACGGCCGCGCGCACCGCGGTGATCGGCGCGAGCAGCGGCAGGATCATCCCGACGTACGTCGCGAGCGCGGCCGCGGGGTGCTTGCGCCAGATGAACGTCCCGACGATCAGCGACTCGCGCGTCCAGGACCGCTTCCAGCGCGTCTGCTGCTTCATGAACTGGCGGAAGTTGTCCGGGACGATCGTGTGCGAGATCGCGCGCGACTCGTAGCGCACCCGCCACGTGCGCAGCACGCAGTTCGTCAGCGAGCGGTCGTCGCCGAACGTCGAGGGCAGGCCGAGGTAGGTCTGGTGCTCCCACCAGTCGAGGTGCGGCAGGATCGCCTCGCGGCGGTAGGCCGAGAAGCAGCCCGAGCAGCACGTCACCGCGCTGAAGACCGACTCGGCCGCCTTGACCACCTTGAAGGCGACGAAGTAGCGCACGGCCTGCATCCGCGTGAGGATCGTGTCGCGCACGTTGAGCACGTCCGCGTGCCCGCAGATCGCCCCCACCTTCGGGTCGGCGAAGCCCTGGACGAGGATCCGCATCGCGTCGGGCTCGAGCACCGAGTCCGAGTCGACGAACGCGATGATGTCCGCGCCCGTGGCGCGGATCCCCGCGGCCATCGCCGCGCGCTTGCCGAGGTTCTCCGGGAAGTCGATCACCTGCACGCGCGGGTTGCGCTCGGCGACCTCGGTGATCGCGGCCAGCGTCCCGTCCGACGAGCCGTCGTTGATGACGACGACCTCGAGCTTGTCCGCCGGGTAGTCGAGCGCGAGCAGTGATCGGATCGAGCTCGCGATCGCCGCCTCCTCGTTGAACGCGGGCATCACGATCGCCACGCGTGGCTCGAGGCCGGCATCGCGCGCGGGCCGGTAGACGAGGCTGAGCAGGAACCGGCTCATGATGTACGCGCAGACGACGAGGCCGTAGACCCCGAAGTAGGGATCGATCGCCACGATGTGGATGAACGCGGCCTTGTAGTAGACGACGGCGACGAGGATCGCGACGAGGTAGACGACCGCGAGCACGCGCATGCCCATGTTGAGCGGCGCGCTGTGTCGCCGGCTGCGGCCGGGCGTGGCCTCGGGTCGCGACTGCGCGACGACCTCGAACGGCACGAGCGCGGCTTGCGGCGGCGCGCTCGCCGCCACGCTGCGTGCGGCGGCGGCGATCTCCACGACCGCGACGGGCGGCGGGAAGGAGGCGCGCCCGCGGCCGGCGGGCCCCGGCACGAGGCTCGGCTGTGGCTCGGTCTCGCGCATCAGATCAGGTGCCGCTCGCGGCCGGCGTCGATGCGATACGTGCAATCGAGGACGAGCGGCCAGTCCGAGAGCCATGCGAGCTCGTCGCCGGGCTGGCGGACGGCGATGATCGCGAGGTCGAAGTCCTCGCCGCGCGGCTCGGCGACCGAGTTCAGGCGCGGGTCGTCGGCGCGACGCAGCCGCGGCACGAGCGGATCGTGGTAGGCGATCCGCGCGCCGTGCTCGGCAAGCAGGTTGAGCATCTGGATCGCGGGCGACTCGCGCACGTCCTGGATGCCCGCCTTGTAGGCCACGCCGACCATCAACACCCGCGCCTCGCTCAGCGCGATCCCGCGCGAGCGCAGCAGCTCCGCGGCTCGCTCGACCACCGCGACCGGGCGATGCGCGATCGCGTTCATCGCGCGCTGGATCAGCGGCGCGGGAAAGCCCGCCGCGCGCAGCGGCTCGAGCAGGTAGTGGGGGTCGCAGGGGATGCAGTGACCGCCGACCCCGGCGCCGGGGTAGAACGGCATGAAGCCGTAGGGCTTCGTCGCCGCGGCGTCGATGACCTCGATCGGGTCGAGGCCGAGCTGGCGCGAGACACCGGCCATCTCGTTCGCGAACGCGATGTTGACGGCGCGGAACGTGTTCTCGTAGAGCTTCGTCAACTCCGCCGCCTCGGGAGAGGAGACGATGTGCAGACGCGCGGCGATCCGCTCGAGCACGCTCGCCGCCGCCATCGCGCACGGCTCGCTGGTCGCGCCGACGACGCGGGGAACGCTCGCCTGCTCGTGGCGTTCGTTGCCCGGGTCGATCCGCTCGGGGGAGAACGCGACGAACACGTCCTCGCCGGCGTGCAGGCCCCGGGCGCGCAGCGGCTCGATCAGCAGCTCGCGCGTCGTGCCGACGTAGGAGGTGCTGGTGAGCACGATCGTCTGGTCGGGACGGGCGTGCGCGACGGTCGTGGCACACGCCGCGCGCAGGATGCGCAGATCAGGCTGGAGGTCCTCGTCGACGGGCGTCGGGACGCAGATCAGCACGGCATCGGCCTCGCGCAGCGCGGCGGCGTCGGTGCTCAGGTGGAAGCGCGTCTCGTCGCCCAGCGCGCGTGCGAGCCGCGCCCGGTCGGCCGGCAGGGCGTCGACGCGCAGCGCGCGGATGTCGTCCAGCCGCTCGGGCGAGACGTCGATCCCGACGACCGCGAACCCGGCCTCGCCGAGCGCGAGCGCGGTCGGCAGGCCAACGTAGCCCAGGCCGAGCACGGCGACCGTCAGGTCGGTCGGCACGGCGAGCGGCGCCGCCGGCGGCTCGACGAGAGCGAGCAGGGTCGAGCTTGACATGTACGCCTCCGTTCGTCGTTTCGCGGAACGACCGGGCGCGCCTCGAAGCGTCGCCGCCTCGAGGCCCCACCCGTGTCTCGCGAGGGTTTCCGGGAATCCTTTCCCGGCCCGTCCTACGCGTCGGCCATCGACTGGTGCCCGCGGTCGCTTGAGCGTCTGCGGGGCGGCGCGGACGGTCCGTCCAGGCCGCGGCGCGAAGATGGGTTGGCGACCTTAGGGCGCCCTCCGGATCCGCGGCGCGCCGCGCGGCCGGTCGTCCCGCAGCGCCCGGCTCCTAGACTCCGCTCCCATGGAGCTCGCCCATCGCCCGGTCGATCCGCGCCAGTCCTTCCCGGCGCTCGAGGAGCGCGTCCTCGAGCGCTGGCGCGAGCGCGACGTGTTCGCCGAGTCGACGCGCCGCCGCGAGGGGGGGCCGCCGTTCGTCTTCTACGAGGGCCCGCCGACCGCCAACGGACGCCCCGGATCCCACCACGTGCTGGCGCGCGTCTTCAAGGACATCTTCCCCCGCTACAAGGCGATGTGCGGCTTCCACGTCGACCGCAAGGCGGGCTGGGACTGCCACGGGCTGCCGGTCGAGCTCGCGGTCGAGGCGGAGCTCGGCTTCAAGTCCAAGGAGGACATCGAGCGCTACGGGATCGCTGAGTTCAACGCTCGCTGCCGGGAGTCGGTGTTCGCGCTGCTCGACGAGTGGAGCGCGCTGACCGAGCGGATCGGCTTCTGGGTCGACCTCGACGGCGCCTACCGCACGCTCGACGACGACTACATCGAGTCCGTCTGGTGGGCGCTCGCGGAGATCTGGAAGAAGGACCTGCTCTACGAGGGGTACCGGGTCGTCCCCTACTGCCCGCGCTGCGGCACGGCGCTGTCCTCGCACGAGGTCGCGCTCGGCTACCGCGACGTCGTCGACCCGTCGGTGTACGTGCGCTTCCCGGTGGTCGCGGCGGCGGGCCCCGCGCAGGCGGGCGACCAGCTGCTCGTGTGGACGACGACGCCGTGGACGCTCGTCTCGAACGCCGCCGTCGCGGTGGACCCCGAGCTCACCTACGTGCGCGCCGAGCTCGACGG
>DAIOGP010000031.1:0-10070 GCA_036745135.1 Solirubrobacteraceae bacterium | reverse complement strand
TGCACGCGCTCGGCTTCGACTGGGAGGCCGACGACTTCATGCAGTTCGTCGCCGAGCTCGAGCGCAACGAGGACGGCTCGCTGCAGATCATGTACGGCGTCGGCGGCGAGCGCGACCTGACCGAGCGCGTGATCGGGAACCTCAAGGGCTACGGCGGCGCGCGGCCGGTGCGGGTCGGCAACGGCGCCTTCACGCAGCGCCAGAACGACGTCTTCGGGGCCGTGCTCGACTCCGTCTACGTCCACCGCAAGGCTCGCGACCACCTGCCGCAGCGGCTGTGGCCCGTCCTCGTCGACCAGGTCGAGGCCGCCGCGCGCGTGTGGCACGAGCCCGACCAGGGCATCTGGGAGGCGCGCGGCGCGCCGCAGCACTACGTCTCGTCGAAGCTGATGTGCTGGGTCGCGCTCGACCGGGGGGCGCGCCTCGCGGAGCTCCACGGCGAGGCGGAGCTGGCCGCGCGCTGGCAGCGCCTCGCCGACGAGATGCACGCCGACATCCTCGCCAACGGCGTCAGCGACCGGGGCGTCTTCCGGCAGCACTACGGCACCGACGCGCTCGACGCCGCCACGCTGCTGATCCCGCTCGTGCGCTTCCTACCCGCCGACGACGCGCGCGTACGCGCGACGGTCGAGGCGATCGCGTCCGAGCTGACCGAGCACGGGCTCGTGCTGCGCTACCGCACCGACGAGACCGACGACGGTCTCCACGGCACGGAGGGCAGCTTCACGATCTGCTCGTTCCTGCTCGTCTCCGCGCTGTCGGAGATCGGCGAGTCCGAACGGGCGCGCGAGCTTTGCGAGCACCTCCTGGCGCTGGCGCCGCCGCTGCACCTCTACGCCGAGGAGATCGACCCACGCAGCGGTCGCCAGCTCGGCAACTACCCGCAGGCCTTCACGCACCTGGCGCTGATCAACGCGGTCCTGCACGTGATCGCCGACGAGCAGGCGCTGCGGTCGGAACCGCCGCGCGAGACCGTGAGCTAAAGCCCTTCGAACGACGCCCCGCTAGCCGGAGCCGCGCGCGGCGCGTTGGCGTAGCTGGCGCTTGGCCGTCGCGCGGAAGCGGACCATCTTCGCCGCGTTGAGCCGGTACTGGGCGAGGCGCGAGCTCGGCGGCAGCTCGAAGCCGCCGACGAGCTTGTGCGGCACGAGCGCCCAGCCCTGCTCATCGCGCACGAGGTCCCCCCGGACCTGGAAGTTGCGCTGCCAGGCGAAGTCGGGCGCGTGCTCGTGCGCGGTCAGGCAGGCGAGGCCCGCGTCGAACGGGACGCCGAGCGGCTCCGCCGCGATCCGCACGCGGCTGCCCACGCGATCGGCGTGGACCGGCACGCGAATCGCGAAGGGGAACCCGTCCGGCGACACGAGCGAGAGCACGGCGGTGCGATAGCGCGAGCCGAGCTCCTCGATCCGGTCGTCCCACGGCACGCCGCCACCGGCCGGGCTCGCGTGCGGGGCCGCGGGCTCCTCCACGTGTCCCGAGCGGACCTCCTCCATGTGCGCGTCGAACAGCCGTGGCTCGCTGTCGGGGTCGGCACCCGTCCAGACGTACACGCGCTCGGGCCGCACGTGGAGGTAGATGCGCGTGTAGTACCAGCCCATGTAGCGCCGCAGCGACTCGGGCGGCTGGAGCTTCTCGGTGCCGGGCAGCTTGACCTTCGACTCGCGCGCGTAGCGCAGGCGGTTGGCGTCGAGGTCGTGATCGTCGACCTCGGCGGTGGCCTGCACGAGCACCATCGGCGCGTCGGCGAGGCCGCTGCCCGTGGGATCGGAGAACAGCAGCGCGACCTTGGGGTTGGCGCGTGCGTCCTCCGCCTTCTTCGGGTAGCCGAGACCCGTGGTGACGTCGATGCACGCATCGCCGGGGTGGTAGTACGGCGTCACGGGCCACGTGATCGGCTGCAGGTGCGCGTCGATCGTCGTCAGCTCCGTCGTGATGAAGCGGTCGAAGACCGACTGGACCTCGGTCGGGAGCGAGGCGGTCATCGCGGGCGATTATAGGCCCGGCCGGGCACGCCGCCGGCCGCTCGGAGCAGGTGCGCGGCGACGCTCAGTGTGCGCCCGTCCGCTTCGCTCACGCCGACAGGTACCCCGGCTCGCCGGGCAGCAGCACGCGCGCGATCTCGCCCTCCAGGACGATGCGCGGTACGACCGGCACGACGTCGCGGCCGCGGGCGTGCTCGATGAGCGCGTCGGCCGAGGCGAACGGCGCGAGCTGCTCGAGGTGCTTGATCTGCGGGAACACGAGCAGGATCTCGCCCCGACGGTGGGCCTCGAGACCCGCCTCGGGCGTGAACCAGCCGGCGTCGACGCACTCGCGCCCGTCGGCGCGGGCGACGGCGCCGGTGGGCAGCTCGGCGAGGAAGAAGTGCGTGTCGAAGCGGATCTTCACCTCCGCCGGCGTGATCCAGCGCGAGAACTTGACGAGCGCCGCGGGGTCCGCGAGCGTGACCGTCGCCTCCTCCGCCAGCTCGCGCAGCGCCGCCGCGCGGTGCGCCTCGTCACCCGCGCCCTCGTGCGCGTCGACGGCCCCGCCCGGGAAGACCCACGCCCCGCCCATGAAGCGCTGCTCGGGGTTGCGCTTGACGAGCAGCAGCTCGAGCGTGCGCGACCCGCCGCGCAGCAGGATGATCGCGGCGGCCTGGCGAGGCTCGGTGACCGGACCGGGATTGAGCTCCTCCCCCGGATGGGGACGGTCGACCTCCATGGCGTGACCCTACCGAGCGTCGTGCCGAGCTACCCTCTCCCGCATGACGACCGCCGCGGCGCAGCGGTGGATCTGCGAGTCGTGCGGATTCATCTACGACCCGGCCGAGGGCGACCTCGACGGCGGGATCCCGGTGGGCACGAGCTTCGAGGACATCCCGAGCACGTGGTTCTGCCCCGTGTGCGGGGCGCGCAAGCGCGATTTCGTCCTCTACGAGGAGAGCTGAGATGGGCAAGGACGGGAAGGACCTCGTGCTCCCCGCCGGGCGCGGCACACCCGAGCTGCCCACGAACATCCGCAAGCTCGTGACCCGGATCACCGGCGCGCGGCTGTGCTACGGCGAGCCGGTGCGAAGCGGTGACCGCACCGTGATCCCCGTCGCGGCGGTGCGCGCGGCCGGCGGTGGCGGCTTCGGCCGCGAGGGCGAGGAGGCCAGCGGCGAGCAGCAGGGCGGGGGCGGAGGCGGCGCGCTGCGAGCGCAGCCCGTCGGCTTCATCGAGATCTCCTCGGAGGGCACGCGCTTCGAGCGGATCGTCGACCCGAGCATGGTCGCCCGCGCGATCGTCGGCGCGGCGGCTGCCGGCGCGGCGGTCGCGACGCTCCTCGCGCGCCGCGCGTAGCGCGGCCCGTGATCGGCGCGGGGCTCAGGCCGCGGTGCCCAGACGGCTCGCGACGGACGCGCGCGTGAGCCACCAGCCGACGTCGACGCTGCCCGGCGGGACGAACGGCGCCCGCGCGTCGAGCCGGCGCGGCCGGCCGAGCAGCCAGCGCGCGTCGTCGCGCACGACCTCGGCGAGCAACTCGGCGTACGGCGCGCGCGATGCGGCGCCCGCGCCGAACCCGAACACGAGCTCGGCGCCGAGGTTGGCGGCGACGATCGCCCGCGCGCGCAGCGTGCGGCCGTAGTCGGCGCGCGCCAGCTCGCCGGCGTGCGCCGAGAGCGCGGACAGGATCTGCACGAGCCGCTCGTCGTCGAACGGCGCGTAGAGGCTCGCGAGCGGCAGCTCGCCCCACAGCGCCCACATCCACCACCGTGGCGGGTCTCCCGGGTGGGCCTCGAGCGCGCGCCTGCAGGCGCGCCCGACGAGCTCGTGGCCAGGGTGGCGATCGTGCGGCGTGGGAGACAGGACGAGCTGCGGGCGCGCGTCGCGCAGGCGCGCGGTGAGCTGGCCGACGAGCGTCTCCTCGGCGCGCGCGAGGTCGTCGCCGGCCGACATGGCGAGCGGCGGCTCGAGCGCATCGAGCTCGAAGCCGGCCCGGGCGCAGGCCGCCGTCAGCTCGGCCAGCCGGCGCGCCTGCTGGTCGGGGCGTCCGAGCCCGCAGGCGACGTTGACCACGCGCCAGCCCGCGTCGCGCAGCGCCATCAGCGTCGCGGGCGCCCCGAGCAGCTCGTCGTCCGGGTGCGGTGCGAGGTGCAGCACGACGGGCCGCTCGGCCATCGGGCGGCGCCTATGCGGCGCGCGAGACCGGCGCGGCGGTCGCGGCCGCCACCGCCGCCGCGACGATCTCGACGAGCCGCCGCAGCTCGCCCTCGGAGATCGCGAGCGGCGGCATCAGCACGACGACATCCCCGAGCGGGCGCACGATCGCTCCGCGCGCGCGCGCGGCGAGCGTCACCTCGTGCCCGATCCGGGCGCTGAGCGGGAAGCCCGCGAGCTCGATGCCGGTCATGAAGCCGCGCCTGCGGACCTCGGCCACCGCGGGCAGCGGCGCGACGTGCTGCTCGAGCAGTCGCCCGAGCAGCTCGATCTTGGGCTGCAGGCGCTCCAGCGTGCGCTCCTCCTCGAACACGTCGAGCGTCGCGAGCGCGGCGGCGCAGGCGAGCGGGTTGCCCGTGTAGGTGTGGCCGTGGAAGAACGTCTTGAGCTCCTCGTGCGCGCCGAGGAAGCCGTCGTGGATGCGCTCGGTCGTCAGCGTCGCCGCGAGCGGCAGATAGCCGCCGGTGAGGCCCTTGGCGAGGCAGAGGAAGTCGGGGCTCACGCCCTCCTGCTCGCAGGCGAACATCGTCCCGGTGCGCCCGAACCCGACCGCGACCTCGTCGCAGATCAACAGGACGTCGTGCGCGTCGCACAGCTCGCGCACGCGCCGCAGGTAGCCCGGGGGGTGGACGAGCATGCCGGCCGCGCCCTGCACGAGCGGCTCGACGATCACCGCCGCGACCTGGTGGCCGTGGCGCGCGAGCAGCGTGGCCATCTGCTCCGCGTCGCCCGGCTCCGCCTGGTGGGCCTCGAACAGCAACGGCCCGAAGCGCGCATGGAACAGCTCCATGCCGCCGACCGACACGGAGCCGATCGTGTCGCCGTGGTAGGCGTCGCGCAGGCAGATGAAGCCGGTGCGCTCGGTCTCGCCGCGGTGCTGCCACCACTGGAAGGCCATCTTCAGCGCGACTTCGGCGGCCGTCGAGCCGTTGTCGGAGTAGAAGACGCGGCTCAGGCCGGCGGGGGCCAGCTCGAGCAGGCGCCGGGCGAGCTCGATCGCCGGCGGGTGCGTGAGCCCCAGGAGCGTCGTGTGCGCGACGCGATCGAGCTGCGCGCGGATGGCGGCGTCGATGCGGGGATGCCCGTGCCCGTGGACGTTGCACCACAGCGAGGAGACGCCGTCGATGTAGGCGCGCCCGTCGGTGTCGTACAGGGTCGTGCCGCGGGCCCGCTCGATCACGATCGGCGGCTCCTCCCGCCACCCCTGCATCTGGGTGAACGGGTGCCAGACGAGGCTGCGGTCCAGCGCGGCGAGCTCGGCGGTCCTCACGCTGGGCGAAGCTAGCCGCCCCGGCGGTCGGAAGGTCGCGGGCGCGCGGCGCACCGAGACTAAGCTGCGGCCCCCGATGACCGAGTTGCTGCGTCCGTCCGACCGAGCGCCGACGCCCACGGCGAGCGCTCCCGTCCGCGGGTCGGCGGCGCCGATCCGCGTGGTGGTCTTCGTCGTCGGCGCCGCCAGCCTCGGGGCGGAGATCGCGGCGGCGCGGCTGCTGGCACCGTGGTTCGGGGCCTCGACGATCGTCTGGGCGAACACGATCGCGACCGTCCTCGTCGCGCTCGCCGCCGGGTACTGGATCGGCGGCCGCCTCGCCGATCGCTCGCCGACGCCCGCCGGGCTCAGCCGGCTCGTGCTCGCGGCCGGCGTGCTGCTCGGGATCGTGCCGCTGGTCTCGGGCTCCTTCCTGCGCATCTCGGTCGATGCGCTGGACTCGATCTCGGCGGGCGCGTTCGTGGGCTCGCTGCTCGCCGTGCTCGTGCTCGTCGCGCTCCCCGTGCTGCTGCTCGGCGCCGTCGCGCCCTACGCGCTGCGCCTGAGCGTGACGCGGGTGGAGGAGGCCGGCGGCGTGGCCGGCCGCCTGTACGCGATCTCGACCTTCGGCTCGCTCGCGGGCACCTTCCTCTCGGCGCTGCTGCTCGTGCCGCTCGTCGGCACGCGCCGCACGTTCCTCGCCTTCGCGCTGGCGCTGGCGCTCGTCGCGGCGCCGGGCCTGCGCCGGCGCTTCCTCGTCGCGCCCCTGGCGCTGATCGCGCTGCTCGCGCTCCCGACCGGGACGGTGAAGTCGGTCGCCGGCGCGCGCGTGCTGTACGAGGCCGAGACGCCCTACCAGTACGCGCAGGTGGTCGAGGAGCCCGACGGCGAGCGCCGCCTCGAGCTCAACGAGGGTGTGGCCGTCCACTCGGTCTACCGCCCGGGCACCTACCTGACCGGCGACTACTGGGACGGCATGCTCGTGCTGCCGGTCGCGGCCCTCGGGCGCGCGCCGCGCCGCATCGCCATCCTCGGCAACGCCGCCGGCACGACCGCGCGGGCATACGGGAGCTACTTCCCGCGCACGGCGGTCGACGCGGTCGAGATCGATGCGGAGCTGACGCGCATCGGGCGGCGCTTCTTCGCGCTCGGCGGCCCGCGGCTGCGCACGATCACCGCCGACGCCCGGCCCTTCCTGCGCCGCGCGCGCGGGCGCTACGACGCGATCCTCCTCGATGCCTACCGCCAGCCCTACATCCCGTTCTACCTCACGACGCGCGAGTTCTTCGCGCTCGCGCGGGCGCGGCTGGCGCCGGGCGGCGTCGTCGTCGTCAACGTCGGCCACCCGGAGGGCTCACAGCGCCTCGAGCGGGTGCTGTCGGCGACGCTGGGCGCGGTGTTCGCGCACGTTGCGCGCGACCCGATCGAGCCGACGAACTCGCTCGTCGTCGCGAGCGACGCGCCGATCGCAGCGCAGCGGCTGCGCAGCGCCGCCGCGGCGCTGCCCGCCGAGCTGCGACCGATCGCCACCCGCGCGGGCGGCGGGCTCGAGCCGAGCCTGCGCGGCGGCGCGGTCTACACCGACGACCGAGCGCCGGTGGAGTGGCTGATCGACGCATCGATCGTGCGGGTCGCCGCCCGCGGCGCGCGCTAGGACGAGCCCGCGCGCCGCGGGCTTCAGCCCGTCCCGACCAGGTCCTCGAGCGGCAGCCGCGCGCCGGCCGCCGCGAGCGCCGACGGCGTGGCGCGCGCGATGTGCGGGAGGCCGGCGACCTCGATCCCGGACAGGCGCTGGATCGTCAGGCGGTTCGAGCGCTCGACGATGCTCGGCTCCTCCGGCCACGGGGTGAGGACGATGCCGACCGGCTCGAGCCCGGCCGCGCGCGCGGCCTCGACCGTCAGGAGCGTGTGGTTGATCGTGCCGAGGCCGGGTCGCGCCGCGATCACGAGCGGCAGGCCGAGCTCGCGCGCGAAGTCGCGCACGCTGCACTGCATCGTGATCGGGACGAGCAGGCCGCCCACGCCCTCGACCACGAGCACGTCGGCGAGGGCGCCGGCGCTGCGCGCGGCGGTGACCAACGCGCCCGGGTCGATCGGGCGCGCCTCGAGCTCGGCCGCGAGGTGGGGCGAGACCGGGGAGCCGAAGCGCAGCGGCGCGACCGCCTCCGGCATGATGCCCGCCGCGGCGGCGAGCAGCTCGTGGTCCGGCGGCCAGTCGGGGTCGCGCGGCTCGTCCGTCCCGGTGACGACGGGCTTGAAGGCGGCGACGCGCTCGCCGCGCGCGGCGAGCGCCGCCGCGATCGCGGCGGCGACGACCGTCTTGCCGGCCCCGGTGTCCGTGCCGGTGACGAAGCAGCCGCGCACGGTCCGGCGCGCTCAGGCCGCGCGGGGAACGTCGGTCTCGACGTCGAACGGGCGCGTGGCGTCGCCGCGCTCGAGCACGTCGACGACGTCGAAGCCGGCGAGCCAGTCATCCACGGGAGGCCGACCGGCCGCCTCGTCCTCGAGTCGCCACGGGCGCGGCTCGGACTCGACCGACGCGAGCGCCGGCTCGGCGCGCGGTCCCAGCCCGACCTCGGTCGCCGCGGCCGCGAGCGCGCGCGCCGCGTCGCGCAGCTCGGCCTGGGTGTGGGACGCCATCACGGCGAGGCGCAGCCGCGAGCTGCCCTCGGGGACGGTCGGCGGCCGGATCGCCTGCGCGAAGACGCCGCGCTCGAGCGCCGCCTCGCACAGCGCCATCGCCTGCGCGGCGTCGCCGACGACGAGCGGGACGATCTGCGTGCGCGAATCGCCCTCGGCGAAGCCCTCGGCAGCAAGCGCCGCGCGCAGGGCGTCGGCGTTGGCCTGCAGCTTCTCGACGCGGCGCGGCTGCTCCTCGAGCAGCGTGAGCGCCGCGAGCGCCGCGGCGACCGCGGGCGGCGGCAGCGCCGTGGAGAAGATCAGCGAGCGGGCGGTGTTCACGAGCAGCTTCGCGAGCGGCGCGGCGCAGCAGGCGTAGGCGCCGTAGGAGCCGAGCGCCTTGCCGAGGGTGCCCACCACGACGTCGACCTCGTCCTCGAGGCCGGCGGCGGCGACCGCGCCGCGACCGCCGGGTCCGAGCGCGCCCGTGCCGTGCGCTTCGTCGACCATCACGCGCGCGTCGTGGCGGTTGGCCAGCTCGACGATCTCGGCCAGCGGGGCGACGTCGCCGTCCATCGAGAAGACGCTGTCGGTCACGATCAGCGCGCCGCGCCCGGCGGCCTGGCGCAGGCCCCACTCGAGGTGGTCGAGGTCGCAGTGGTCGTAGACGAGGGTCTCGGCCCGCGCGAGCCGGCAGCCGTCCACGATCGACGCGTGGTTGAGCGCGTCGGAGAGGACCACGTCGCCCGGGCCCGCGAGCGCCTGCACGATCCCGAGGTTGGCGAGGTAGCCGGAGCCGAACAGCAGCGCGGCGGGCGCGCGCTCGAAGGCCGCGATGCGCTCCTCGAGGCGCCGGTGCAGGGTCATGTTCCCGGAGACCAGGCGCGACGCCCCGGCGCCGGCGCCCCAGCGCATCGCCGCATCCGCGGCCGCCTCGCGCACGCGTGGGTGATCGGCGAAGCCGAGGTAGTTGTTCGAGCACAGCAGCAGCACCGGCTTGCCGTCGAGGACGACATGCGAGCCCTGGGGCCCGCTGACGAGGCGCATGCGGCGGTACACGCCGCGCTGCTCGAGCTCGTCGAGGCGCTCCTGGACGTCGTTCATGCCGCCCGCTCCTCGGCCGTCGGGACGCGGTTGGGCGCGCCGTCGGGCCGCGGCGGCACCGAGCTCTTGCGGCGGAAGCGCAGCTGCTTCGACGGGTCCCACAACGTGACCTCGAGCCGCGGACCGGGCGCGGGCGCCAGCGCGGCTTCCAGCACGTCGGGCGTCTCGCCCTCGAGCCAGCCGGAGCGGTTGTCCGGGCGCGGGTCGGCGCCGTTGTCCGGTTGGCGCGCCACGTTGAGGCCGTGCTCCTCGAACATCGCGCGGTCCTGCTCGGGCGTGTTGCCGAGCGTGGTCAGGAAGTTGCCCATCATCACGCCGTTGATCCCGGCCTTCACGGCGAGGCCCTGGAGCTCCGCGATGTTCTCGACGCGGCCGCCGCAGAGGCGGAAGAGCGCATCCGGCAGGATCAGGCGGAAGATCGCGATCCACTTCACCGCATCCCACGGGTCCATGTACTCGCGGTCGCCGAACTTCGTGCCCGGGCGCGGGTTGAGCAGGTTGATCGGCACGCTGGTCGGGTCGATCCCCGCCAGCTCGAAGGCCATCTCGACCCGCTGCTCGGGCGTCTCGCCGAGGTTGAGGATGCCGCCCACGCACGTCTCGAGGCCCGCCTCCCTGACGGCGTCGATCGTGCGCAGCCGGCCCTCGTAGCGGACCGTCGTCGAGACCTCCGGGTAGTAGCTGCGCGCGGTCTCGACGTTGTGGTGCACGCGCTGGATGCCCGCGTCCTTGAGCGCTCGCGCGCGCTCGGCCGACATGTGCCCGATCGAGGCGCAGCGCTTCAGGTTGGTGTGCTGCGCGACGAGCCGGGCCCCGGCGAGCACCTTCTCGAAGTCGCGCTTGGTCAGCCCCTGGCCCTGGGTGACCATGCAGAACCGATGCGCCCCCGCGGCCTCGGCCGCGCGCGCGTGCTCGAG
>DAIOGP010000030.1:0-10130 GCA_036745135.1 Solirubrobacteraceae bacterium | reverse complement strand
TGGAGCTCGAGGAGGGGATCATGCGCGTGATCGCCGGCCCCGAGAAGAAGACGCGCGTGATGAGCGAGCAGGAGCGGCTGATCACGGCCTACCACGAGATGGGCCACGCGATCTGCGGCCATTTCCTCGAGCACGCGGATCCGGTCCACAAGATCTCGATCATCAGCCGTGGACAGGCGCTCGGCTACACGATCTCGCTGCCCGCCGAGGACAGGTTCCTCACGACGCGGGCCGCGCTCACCGACCAGATGGCCATGACGCTCGGCGGCCGCGCGGCAGAGGAGATCGTCTTCTCCGAGATCACCACCGGCGCGTCCAACGACCTCGAGAAGGTGACGGCCACCGCCAAGCAGATGGTGATGCGCTTCGGCATGAGCGAGAAGCTCGGGCCGCGCGTCTTCGGCCACAACCAGGGCCTGCCGTTCCTGGGCCGCGAGTTCTCCGCCGAGCCCGACTACTCCGACGAGATCGCGCGCGAGATCGACGACGAGATCCGCCGCATCGTCGAGGCGGCGCATCAACGCGCCAAGGACATCCTCTCCGAGCACCGCGAGGCGCTCACGAAGGCCTCCGAGGTGCTGCTCAAGCGCGAGACGATCGAGAAGGACCAGTTCGAAGGCCTGCTGGCCGGCAAGACCGAGGCCGAGGTCTTCGGGCCTGAGGAGGAGCCGATCACGGTCGACCTGCCGCCGGCGCCGCCAGCGCCGGCCGACCGTCCCGCGCCGCGACCGCTGCCACGCCCCGGCTTCGCCGGCGGGACGGCGGAGTACCGGGGGCTCGACGCTCCCGAGCGGCCCAACCTGCTCGACTGACCCGGCGTCGCGGCCCGCGTCGGCCCGGGCGGACGCGCCGGCCCGGCAATGCCATGATCGGTGCGTGACGCACACAGCCTTCACCGTGATGGGCGTCGTCAACGTGACGCCGGACTCGTTCTCGGACGGCGGCCGCTTCCTCGACGCCGATGCCGCGGTCGCCGAGGCGCTGGGCCAGGCGGCCGCGGGCGCGGCGATCCTCGACTTCGGCGGCGAGTCCACGCGTCCGGGCTCCGAGCCCGTGTCGATCGCGGAGGAGCGCCGTCGCGTCGTGCCCGTGATCGAGCGCGTCGCGGCCGCGGGGACCGGGGCGACGCTGTCGGTGGACACGTCGAAGCTCGCGGTCGCCGAGGCGGCGGTCGCGGCGGGCGCGACGTACGTCAACGACGTCACGGCGTTCCGGGGCGATCCGGAGCTCGCCGGCCTGGTCGCCGACCGCGGGCTCGCCTGCTGCCTGATGCACATGCTCGGCGAGCCCCGCACGATGCAGCGCGACCCGCGCTACGAGGACGTCGTCGACGACGTGCGCGCGTTCCTCGAGGAGCGCCTGGCGTTCGCCGTCGCGGCGGGCGTCGCGGAGGAGCGGGTCATGCTCGATCCCGGGATCGGCTTCGGCAAGACCGTCGCCCACAACCTCGAGCTGCTGCGCCGCCTCGGCGAGCTCGTGGCCATCGGGCGGCCGATCGTGATCGGGACGGCGCGCAAGTCGTTCCTCGGGCGCATCACCGGGCGCGCGGTCGACGATCGGCTGGCCGGGACGATCGCGACGAACGTGATCGCCTTCGAGCGCGGCGCGCGCGTGTTCCGCGTGCACGACGTCGCGCCCGTCGTCGACGCGCTCGCGGTGGCGGCTGCTACGGTCAGCGGCGCATGGACGGAGACGACCTCGAGCACGACGACGACGACGAGCTAGACGAAGACGAGGCCACCGAGCCCGTCGTCTCGATCGAGATCGTCGGCCTCTCGCTCTACACGCACCACGGCGTCAGCGAAGCCGAGCGCGAGGTCGGCCAGCGGCTCGTGATCGACCTGCGGCTCGACGTCGGCAACTGCGACGCCACGGTCACCGATCGGGTCGAGGACACGGTCGACTACGGCGAGGTCTGCCAGCTCGTGGCGCTGATCGCCCAGCAACGCTCGTACAAGACGCTCGAGCGGCTGTGCTCCGCGATCGCCGAGCGGCTGCTCGAGCAGTTCGAGACGGGGAGCGTCTGGGTCAAGGCCGCCAAGCCCGAGCCGCCGATCCCGTTGCCGGTCGAGGAGGTCTCCGTCGAGGTCTGGCGCGAGCGGGAGTGAGCGCGGCGGCTTGCCGCCGACCGTGGGAAGTGATTGACTACTAACAATGGCGAACGCGTCAGTCACCAAGGAGCGCAGCACCGCCGCCAAGCGGCGTGAGGAGATCGTCGAAGCGGCGATGATCGAGTTCGGCAAGGGCGGCCTGCACGGCACGTCGACCGAGTCGATCGCGCGTCGCGTGGGCGTCTCCCAGCCGTACCTCTTCCGGCTCTTCGGCACCAAGAAGCAGCTCTTCATCGCCTGCCTCGAACGCGGCTTCGGCCGCACGCTCGCGGCGCTCGGCGACGCGGCCGCCGCCGCGGCTCCCGGCGCGCGACTCGAGGCGATGGGCGAGGCGTACGCGCAGCTGCTCGCCGATCGCCAGCTGCTCCTCTGCCAGATGCAGGTCTACGTGGCCGCCTGCGACGACGCCGAGATCGCCGCGGCGGGACGGCGCCACTTCGGCGAGATCGTCGAGCTGATCGACCGCGTCGCGCGCGAGGAGGTCCCCGCCGGGGAGGTCCAGCAGACGGTGTGCGACTTCACGGCGCACGGCATGCTCATGAACGTCGCCGCCGCGCTCGACCTGCCGAGCGTCGCCGGCCGCGAGCCGTGGGTGGCGCGCCTGCTCGGCGACTTCATCGAGAAGGTCCCGCCGGCGCGCGGGAAGCGCCGATGAGCGCGGATCCGTTCCGGGCCGCCGTCGAGGCGCGCGACCTCGATGCGATGGCGGCGGCGCTCGCTCCCGGCGTCGTCCTGCACAGCCCGGTCACCTTCAAGCCGTTCGAGGGTCGCGCGGCCGTCGCGCAGCTGCTCGCGATCCTGCTCGAGATCTTCGAGGACTTCCACTACACCGACGAGCTCGCGGGCGAGGGCGCGCACGCGCTCGTCTTCCGCGCGCGGGTCGGCGAGCGCACGGTCGAGGGGCTCGACCTCCTGCGCCGCGACGCGTCCGGGTTGATCGACGACTTCACGGTGATGGTGCGGCCCCTCTCGGCCGCGATCGCGCTCGCCGAGGCGGTGGGCCCCCGGCTCGCCGCTGCGGCCGCGGCGCAGTGACGCGGCGACGCGTCGGCTACCTCGGGCTCGGCGCCAACCTCGGCGATCGCCGCGCGGCGCTCGAGGCCGCGGTCGCGGCGCTGCACGAGCGCGGCGTCCGCGTGCTCGCGTCCTCATCGGTGTACGAGACCGAGCCGGTCGGCGAGGTGCTCGACCAGCCCGACTTCCTCAACGCGTGCGTCCGCATCGAGACCGAGCTCGGGCCCGAGGAGCTGCTCGACGCGTGCAAGGCGGTCGAGCGGGCGCTGGGCCGCGCGGCGGACGGGGTGCGGCACGCGCCGCGCCCGATCGACGTCGACGTGCTGCTGCTCGGCGACGTCGTCCACGCCTCGGCGCGCCTGCGCCTGCCCCACGAGGAGGTCACGAGCCGCCGTTTCGTCCTCGTCCCGCTGCTCGAGCTCGACCCCGAGATCGTCACGCCGACGGGCGTCCGCGTGCGCGATGCGCTCGTCGCGCTCGACGCGGGTCAGGACGTGCGGTTGAGCGGCCCGCCGCTGCGGATCCCGGGCTGAGGTCGCTCAGGCCGTCGCCGCGGCTGCGGGCAGCCAGCCCGCGGGCAGCGTGCCCGCGGGCGCATGGCCCGCGAACCGCGGGAACAGGCGCAGCGCGTGCTCGGTGCACGCGCGCCCCGCGAGCAGCGGCTCGAGGTCGCCGAGCGTCATCAGGATGCGCACGCTCGAGCCGATCTGGAGATCGGCCACGTTCGGCTGCGCGCCGCCGATCGTGCCCTCGGCGATCAGGCCGTCCACGCGGTCGAGGTACTCGGGCAGCGCGCGCAGGTCGGCCTGCGTCGCCTCGTCGCTGACGTCGTTCAGCCGCCACTCGGCGCGCGTCACGAGCGCGGCGCTGGTCATCGCCAGGCCGAGCGGGATCGGCAGCGTGGCGTCGGCGGCGTAGCTGCGCATGGCCGCGGTGCGCCGCTTCAACGCGGCCCACACGAGGCGACGGGCGAGCGGCTGCAGGATGTCGTCGCCCCACGTCTCGGCGGCCTCGACGCGCGCGAGCACGCCGTGGTCCGCCGGGAGCAGCGGCGGCTCCGGCCGGGCCGCCTCGAGCGCGCGCATGATCGCGCGCGTGCCGACGATCTTGCGCCCGTCGAGCTTGAGCCCGGGGACCGTGCGCCGGCCGAACACCACGCGCTGGTGCGCGGCGTGGACGACCGGCAGGAGGTCGACGCGCTCGTAGTCGATCCCCTTGATCCGCAGCGCGGCCTCGACGGCCGCGCAGGGGTGAGACGCCGGCACGGCGTAGAGCTTGGCGCGCATGGGCTCCAGCATAATCCGGCTGGATGCTGCTCGTCGTCGACGTCGGAAACACGCAAACGCACTTCGGCACGTTCCGCGGCGCGGAGCTCGTCGAGCACTGGCGCTTCGCGACGGTGCGCGAGTCGACGGCCGACGAGCTGGGCGCCGCGCTGGCGAACCTGCTCGCCCTGCGCGGGCTCGGCTTCGCCGACCTGGAGGCGTCGATCGTCTCCTCGACCGTGCCGCAGCTCGGGCCGCAGTGGCTGCAGATGGCGCAGCGCTACCTCGGCCACGAGATGCTGAGCGTGGGGCCGGGCACGCGAACCGGGATGGCGATTCGCTACGACAACCCGCGCGAGGTGGGCGCCGACCGGCTCGTCAACGCCGTCGCCGCGCACGCGCAGCTCGGCGGCCCGTGCGTCGTCGTCGACTTCGGCACGGCGATCACCTACGACATCGTCTCCGCCGGCGGCGAGTATCTGGGCGGGATCATCTTCCCCGGCATCGAGATCTCGATCGAGGCGTTGACCGAGCGCGCCGCCAAGCTGCCCAAGATCGACCTCGAGGAGCCGCGCTCGCTGATCGGCAAGACGACGGTCGACGCGATTCGCTCCGGCGTCATCTACGGGTTCGCGGGGCAGGTCGACGGGATCGTCGGCCGCCTGCGGGCCGAGCTCGGCGCCGAGACGCAGGTGATCGCCACCGGGGGTCTGGCCGCCACGATCGTCCCGTACACCGAGTCGATCGACGCGATCGACGACCTGCTCACCCTCACGGGCCTGCGCCTGCTCTACGCGCGCAACGCGCCGGAGCCGATCGGCGCATGACCGGGCTGCGCGATGCGTGGACGCTCGGTGGCGTCGAGGTCCCCAACAGGGTCGTGCTGGCGCCGCTGGCCGGCATCGGCAACTGGTTCGTGCGCCTCCAGGCCCGGCGCCACGGCGCCGGCCTGGTCGTCTCGGAGATGGTGTCGAGCTTCGGGATCCACCACGGCAATCCGCGCACCTGCACCGAGCTGCTCAGGATCCACCCCGACGAGCACCCGGTGTCCATCCAGCTCTTCGGGCACGACCCGGACGTGATGGCCTCCGCGGCGGAGCGCGTCGCCGCGGCGGGCGCCGATCTGATCGACCTCAACATGGGCTGCCCGGTGCCGAAGGTCTGCAAGACGGGGGCCGGCGCGGCGCTGCTGCGCGACCCCGACCGGGCGGTCGCGCTCGCCCGCGCCGCGCGCGAGGGCAGCGGCCTGCCCGTGACCGTGAAGCTGCGTCCCGGGCAGCGCCCCGGGGACCGCGACGGCGTGGCGCTCGCGCACCGGCTGGTCGACGAGGCCGGGGTCGCGGGCCTCACGTTCCACCCCCGCCACGCCTCCCAGCAGCACAGCGGCCGGCCCGACTACGACCTCGCGCGCGAGCTGGTCGCCGAGCTTCCGGTCCCGGTCACGATCTCCGGCGGCCTGCGCGACGCGGCCACGACGCGCGCGGTCTTCGAGCACACGGGCGCCGCCGCGGTCATGCTGGCGCGCGGCGCGCTCGGCAATCCGTGGCTGTTCGAGCAGGTCCTCGGCACGCGCGAGGGCGAGCCGACCCCGGCGGAGGTGCTGAGCGAGCTCGGCTGGGTCATGGACAGCGCCGCGGAGCACCTCGGTCCCGAGCGCGCGGCGCGCTACCTGCGCAAGTTCTACCCCTGGTACACGGCGCGGTTGGGAATTCCGCCCGCGCTCGCCGACGCGCTTGCCAGGTCGGCCTCGCTCGACGAGGCGCGCGCGCTGCTCGGGCTCCTGGCGCTCCCCGAGGCCGCCTGAAACGCCGCGCTATACTCTCGCGCCGCCAGCCACAAGGGTCTCGCCCAACCCGCGCACGACGCGGGTTTTCCGTTTCCCGCGCTGGATTCCACCCGCGTCGCAGAGGGCCGCATGTCGAAGGACGTCATCCTCACCCCCGCTGGGCTCGAGAAGCTCAAGGCCGAGATCGAGCACCTCTCCACGGCGCGTCGCCGCGAGGTCGCCGCGCGCATCAAGGAGGCGCGCGAGTTCGGCGACATCAGCGAGAACTCCGAGTACGACGACGCCAAGAACGAGCAGGCGATGCTCGAGGCGAAGATCGCCCAGCTCGAGGACAAGCTGCGCGCCGCGAGCGTGATCGACCGCTCGGAGCTGTCCACCGACGTCGTCCGCGTCGGCTCGACCGTCCACGTCAAGGACGAGAAGACGGGCAAGTCGGTCAAGTACATGATCGTCGGCTCCGCGGAGGCGAACCCGACCGAGAGCAAGCTGTCGAACGAGTCGCCCGTCGGCAAGGCGCTCGTCGGCGGCAAGCGCAACGACGTCGTCTCGGTCCAGGTCCCGCGCGGGCCGGCGCGCAAGCTCAAGATCACGAAGATCGAAATCACCTGAGCCGCACCGCGGACGGGCGCGCCGCGCGCGCCCGTCGTGGGGCTTAGGCTGCCCGGCGATGAGCGCATCGGAAGCAGACGAGCCGGGCGCCGACGAGGTCGCGCCCGAGCTGCCGGAGCTGCTCGCCGCGCGGCGGCGCAAGCTCGAGCGCCTGCGCGAGGACGGCATCGACCCGTTCCCGCACGCCTACCCCGGCGTCGCGTCGATCGCGGCGGTGCGGGCGTCCCACGCCGGTCTCGAGGCCGGCGTCGAGACCGACCACGCCGTGCGCGTCGCGGGGCGGCTCGCCGCGCGTCGCGGGCAGGGCAAGGCGGCGTTCCTCGACCTCGTCGACCGCTCGGGCCGGATCCAGCTGCACGCGCGCATCGACGTGCTCGGCGAGCAGCGCTTCGAGCGCCTGCTCGGGCTCGACCTCGGGGACATCCTGGGCGTCGACGGCACCGTCTTCTGCTCGCGCCGCGGCGAGCTGTCGGTGCTCGTCACCGACGTCGCCGTGCTCGCGAAGTCGCTGCGCCCGCCGCCCGAGAAGCACCACGGCCTGCAGGACGTCGAGCTGCGCTTCCGCCACCGCGAGCTCGACCTGCTCGCCAACGAGGACACGCGCGAGCTGTTCATCGTGCGCGCCCGCGCGATCAGCACGCTGCGCCGCTTCCTCGACGACGAGGGCTTCATCGAGGTGGAGACGCCGGTGCTGCAGCCGATCTACGGCGGCGCCGCGGCGCGCCCGTTCACGACGCACCACAACGCGCTCGACCGCACGCTGTACCTGCGGATCGCGACCGAGCTCTACCTCAAGCGCTGCATCGTCGGCGGGCTCGAGCGCGTCTACGAGCTCGGCAAGGACTTCCGCAACGAGGGGCTCTCGCACAAGCACAACCCGGAGTTCACGATGCTCGAGTGGTACGAGGCCTACGCCGACTACGGCGTGGTCGCCGACCGCTGCGAGCGGCTGGTCGCCGCCGTCGCGGAGGCGGTCGGCTACGCGGGCGAGCTCGACTTCACGCCGCCGTGGCGACGCGAGACGCTGCGCGACGCGATCCGCGAGCGCACCGGCATCGACATCCTCGCGCACCGCGATCGCGAGTCGCTCGCGGCGGCGATGCGCGACCGCGGGCTCCCCGTCCCCGACGACGAGCTCTGGGCCCAGCTGGTCGACGAGCTGCTCTCCAAGCACGTGGAGCCGACGTTGGTCCAGCCCACGTTCCTGCTCGACTACCCGGTGGAGCTCTCGCCGCTCGCCAAGCGCCACCGCACGCAGGAGCACGAGGGGCTCGTCGAGCGCTTCGAGGCGTTCGCCGGCGGGATGGAGATCGCGAACGCGTTCACCGAGCTCAACGACCCCGACGACCAGCGCGCGCGCTTCGAGCAGCAGCGCGTCGCCGCCGACGCGGGCGACATGGAGGCGCAGCCGCACGACGAGGCGTTCCTGCAGGCGCTCGAGCACGGCATGCCCCCGACGGGCGGCATCGGCATCGGGATCGACCGGCTCGTGATGCTGCTCACGGGGCGGCATTCGATCCGCGAGGTCGTGCTGTTCCCCGCGATGCGCGACTGACGAGCGGCGCGCGGCCAACCTCGAGGCGGGCGCGCGGGCGCACGATCGCGCCCATTTCGACCTCCTCGGCGCCGATTCGTGGCCCGCTTGCAGGCACGTTTGGAGCCGCGCGGCCCGGGAAACGCGGTTGGTAGACTGGCGTTACCCCGGAGATCCAGCTCGTGGGGGTAATCCTTTCGGCGATTCTGGCCGAATATCGGACTGACCCAGCGAGTTGTTCCTTCATCCCGCAACGACGACCGGACCCCAGCACATACTGCGCCCCTAGTCCCCGGCGCGACGGCAGGAAGGAAGCACCGCACGATGTTCGAGCGATTCACAGAGCGAGCTCGTCAGGTGGTTGTCCTGGCCCAGGAAGAGGCCCGCACGCTCAAGCACAACTACATCGGCACCGAGCACATCCTGCTGGGGCTGCTGCGCGAAGAGGAGGGTCTCGCCGCGCGAGTGCTCGAGAGCCTCGACATCACCGTCGAGCGCGTGCGCGCGCAGGTCGTGCGCATCGTCGGCTCCGGTGAGGAGGTCACCTCCGGTCAGATCCCGTTCACGCCGCGCGCCAAGAAGGTCCTCGAGCTGGCGCTGCGCGAGGCGCTCTCGCTCGGCCACAACTACATCGGCACCGAGCACATCCTGCTCGGGCTCGTGCGCGAGAACGAAGGCGTCGCCGCGCGCATCCTGCTCGACTTCGATGCGGACTCGGAGAAGATCCGCAACGAGGTCATCCGCATGCTCTCCGGCCCGGGCGGTCGTCGCCAGGGTCAGGCCGCCGGCGGCCAGGGCGCCGCGGCTGCCGAGGGCAAGAAGTCCTCGAAGCTGCTCGACCAGTTCGGCCGCAACCTCACGAAGCTCGCGGCCGAGGGCAAGCTCGACCCGGTCGTCGGTCGCGAGACCGAGATCGAGCGGATCATGCAGATCCTGTCGCGCCGCACGAAGAACAACCCGGTCCTGATCGGGGAGCCCGGCGTCGGCAAGACGGCCGTCGTCGAGGGGCTGGCGCAGCGGATCACGAACGCCGACGTGCCCGAGCTGCTGAAGGGCAAGCAGATCTACACGCTCGACCTGGCGGCGCTCGTCGCCGGCTCGAAGTACCGCGGCGAGTTCGAGGAGCGCCTCAAGAAGGTGATGAAGGAGATCACCCAGCGCGGCGACATCATCCTGTTCATCGACGAGCTGCACAACCTCGTCGGCGCCGGCGCGGCCGAGGGCGCGATCGACGCGGCGTCGATCCTCAAGCCCGCGCTCGCCCGTGGCGAGCTGCAGACGATCGGCGCGACGACGCTCGACGAGTACCGCAAGTACCTCGAGCGCGACTCCGCGCTCGAGCGCCGCTTCCAGCAGATCCGCGTCGACCAGCCCACCACGGTCGAGACGGTCCAGATCCTCCAGGGCCTGCGCGACCGCTACGAGCAGCACCACAAGGTGATCATCACCGACGAGGCGCTCTCGGCCGCGGCGGAGCTCGCCGACCGCTACATCTCGGATCGCTTCCTGCCCGACAAGGCGATCGACCTGATCGACGAGGCCGCGTCCCGCATGCGGATCAAGTCGATGACGGCCCCGCCGGTCTACCGCGACCTCGAGGAGGAGATCGAGACCACGCGGCGCGACAAGGAGGCCGCGATCGAGGCGCAGGAGTTCGAGAAGGCCGCGAGCCTGCGCGACAAGGAGCGCCGCCTCACGAACAAGAAGCGCGAGCTCGAGGAGCAGTGGGAGTCCGGCGAGTCCGGGGAGCGCCCCTCGATCGGCGAGGAGGAGATCGCCGACATCGTCTCGATGTGGACCGGCATCCCCGT
>DAIOGP010000029.1:0-10215 GCA_036745135.1 Solirubrobacteraceae bacterium | reverse complement strand
CGGCGACGGGCTGCTGCTGGCCGAGCGCAGCGCCGACGCGCCGGCGCCGTACATCGCCGCGAACGTCCTGACGCTGACGGACCGCGTCGGGCCGGCCCGGCGGTTCTTCGAGGAGGCGCTGAGCGAGGCACGCGAGCGCGGCTCGGCGCAGGGCTTCGCGCTCGCCTCGTGCTGGCGGGCGCACCTGTCGTACCGCTGCGGTGACCTCGTCGGCGCCGAGGACGACGCACGGCGCGCGCTCGACCTCGCCGACGAGCACGGATGGGTGGTCTGCCGACCCGCGGCGCTCGCCGTCCTGATCGACGTCCTCCTGGAGCGCGACCAGCTGGAGCTCGCCGCCGCCGCCCTCGCCGAGACCGACCTCGGCGACGACGCGCTGAGCAGCGGAACGTGGAACCTCCTGCTCGACAGCCGCGCGCAACTTCAGATCGCGCTCGGAGACGTGCGCGGCGGGCTCGAGGACCTGCTCGGGTGTGGCCGGCGCCAAGCTGCGTGGGGCACCTCGAATCCGGCGATCATCCCCTGGCGCTCGCACGCCGCGCTCGCCCACGCCGCGCTGGGAGAGGAGGACGAGGCGCGACGACTCGTCGCCGCCGACGTGGAGCTGGCGCGTGCCTTCGGCGCGCCGCGGGCCCTCGGCGTCGCGCTGCGGGCGGCGGGCCTGGTCGAGGGCGGCGAGCGCGGCGTCGAGCTCCTGACCGAGGCGGTGGCGGTCCTCGAGCGCTCGCCCGCCGTGCTCGAGCACGCGCGCGCGCTGACCGAGCTCGGCGCGGCCGAGCGGCGCGCGGGCCAGCGTCGCGCCGCGCAGGGCCTGCTGCGCCGCGGTCTCGATCTCGCGCATCGCTGCCAGGCGACGGCGCTCGAGCGCCGCGCGCGCGGGGAGCTCGTCGCCGCGGGCGCGCGACCGCGGCGCGCGGCGCTCAGCGGCGTCGGTGCGCTGACGGCGAGCGAGCGGCGCGTCGTTGACATGGCGGTCGACGGGCTCGGGAACCGCGAGATCGCCCAGGCGCTCTTCGTCACGATCCGCACCGTCGAGGTCCACCTCACGAGCGCGTACCGCAAGCTCGGAGTCCGCTCGCGCGCCGAGCTGCCCGCGGTGCTCGCGAGCGAGGTCGACGACGCCCCGCCCGAGCCGCTGGCGCCGCGACGCGAGCCCGCGCCCGCGGCGGCCGTGAGCCGCTCCCGAGACATGCCGCCCGCGCGCACGTGAGCGCTCCGCTCGACGCGCGCCTGGTCCGCCTGCACCCCGAGCCGGGCGAGGTCAGCGCCGCCGAGCTGATCGGCGCGCTGCGCCCGCACGAGCTCGCGCCGCCCGATCGCCCCCACGTCGCGGCGAACATGATCACGTCGCTCGACGGGCACGCGACGCTCACCGGGCGCTCCGGGGGTCTGGGCGGCCCGGCCGATCGCGCGCTGTTCCACCTGCTGCGCGCCCAGGTCGACGCCGTCCTGGTCGGCACGCGGACGGTGGCGCAGGAGCGCTACGGCCGGCTCGCGCGCGACCCCGAGCTGCGCGCGCTGCGCGAGCGCGCCGGCCTCGCGCCGGAGCCGCTCTGCTGCCTGATCAGCCGCAGCGGCAACGTGGCGTTCGACGCGCCCCTGTTCGCCGAGCCGGAGGCGCGGATCGCGCTCTTCACCGCGGTGGCGCCGACGGAGAGCTGCGCCGCCCAGCTGGAGGTCGTGCTCGCGCCGCCCGAGGCGCTCACGCCGGCGCGCGTGCTGGGGCGCCTGCGCGCCGAGCACGGGATCCGCTCGGTGCTGTGCGAAGGCGGCCCCACGCTGCTCGCGGGTCTGCTCGCGGAGGCCGCGCTCGACGAGCTGTTCCTGTCGCTCGCGCCGAAGCTCGTGGGCGGAGGCGGCCCGCGGATCGTCGGCGGCGACGCGCTGCCGGCGCCGGCGGAGCTCGAGCTCGCCTGGATCCTCGCCGAGGGAGCCGAGCTCTTCCTGCGCTACCGCGTGCGCCACGACGGGTAGAACCTGTCGCCTGGCTGGCAGCTGGCAGCTGGCAGCTGGCGGGCCGCGCCGGTTCGCCCGCGCCCGCCGGCTGGTCGATTCTGAACCCCGTGCCCGTGGAACAAGGCGTCAACCAGCTCGCCGGGAGGAGTACGGTCCGCGCTGAGCGCCCAGCCTCCCTCGACCTCAGGAGTGACCCGATGACCGGACCCGCCACGGCCGCAACGACGACCCCCCTCGCCGCGCTCAGGGCGCTCGGCACGAGCGCCTGGCTCGACTCGATCCGGCGCGGCATGATCGAGACCGGCGAGCTCGGGCGCCTCGTCAGCGAGGACAGCGTGGTCGGCGTGACCTCGAACCCGTCGATCTTCGAGCAGGCCATCCTCGGCAGCCCGGACTACGACCGTCGCCTGGGCGAGCTCGCAGGCGAGGGCGCGAGCGTGCCGGACACCTACGAGGCGCTCGCGATCGAGGACGTCCAGGGCGCCGCCGACGTGCTGGCCGGCGTGTACGAGGCCACGGCCGGCGGCGACGGGTACGTCTCGCTCGAGGTGGCCCCGGCACTGGCGCGCGACACGGACGGCACGCTCGCGGCGGCCCGTGACCTGTGGGCACGGGTCGGGCGGCCCAACGCGATGATCAAGATCCCCGGCACCGCCGAGGGGCTCCCGGCCGTCACCGGCGCGGTCGACGCCGGCGTGAACGTCAACATCACGCTGCTGTTCGCCGTCGATGCCTACGAGGCGGTCGTCGACGCCTTCATGACGGGTCTCGAGCGGCGCGCCGCGCGCGGCGAGCCGCTCGACCGGATCGCGTCGGTCGCGAGCTTCTTCGTCTCGCGCATCGACACCGCGGTCGACCGCCACCTCGCGGAGCTCGGGCACGACGAGCTGGCCGGTCGAGCGGCGGTCGCGAATGCGCAGCTCGCCTATACGCGCTGCGCGGAGCTCTACGCGGGCGATCGCTGGGCGGCGCTGGCCGCCGCGGGCGCCCGGCCGCAGCGGCTCCTGTGGGCCTCGACCGGCACGAAGGACGCGCGCTACTCGGACACCAAGTACGTGACCGAACTCGCAGGGCCCAACGTCGTCAACACGATGCCGCTGGCGACGCTGCGCGCCTACCAGGACCACGGCGCCGCGACCGACCGCCTGAGCGGCACGGGGCCCGAGGCGCGCCGCACGATCGACGAGCTCGCGGCAGCCGGGATCTCGCTGACGGACGTGACGGACACGCTGCTCGAAGAGGGCGTCGCGTCGTTCGCGACCGCGATGGACAAGCTGCTCGCGGGCATCGAGCAGCGCCGCCAGTCGCTCGGCGCATGACGGCCGGACCGACGACCGGCATCGACGCGCGACTCGGCGACGCCGACGCCGCGGCGATCGCCGAGCGCGTCGCCTGGGCGGCGCGCGAGGCCGTCGCCCGCCGCGTGTGGGAGCGCGACCACACGCTCTGGGCCCCCGCGCCCGACGAGCTCGCCGACCGCCTCGGCTGGCTGACGATCGCCGAGCGCATGCTGGCGCAGGTCGACGAGCTCGAGGCGTTCGCGGACGAGGTGCGCGGCGCCGGCTTCACGCACTGCGCGCTGCTCGGCATGGGTGGCTCGAGCCTCGCGCCGGAGGTGCTGCGGCGCACGTTCGGCACGGCGCCCGGGTACCTCGAGCTGCACGTGCTCGACTCGACCCACCCGGACGCCGTCGCCGGCCTCGCGGCCGCGCTCCCGCTCGAGCGGACGCTGTTCGTCGTGTCGTCGAAGTCCGGCGGCACGCTCGAGCCGAAGTCCTTCACCGCGTACTTCCAGGCCCGGGTGTCCGACCCGCGGCAGTTCGTCGCGATCACCGATCCCGCCACGGCGCTCGCCGACCTCGCCGCGCGCGAGGGCTGGCGCCGGACGTTCCACGGCGACCCGGAGATCGGCGGCCGCTACTCGGCGCTGTCGGCCTTCGGCCTCGTGCCGGCGGCGCTGCTCGGCGTCGACCTGCGCGCGCTGCTCGAGCGCGCGCTGGCCGGCGCCGCGGCCGCGGCGCCCGAGCTGCCGGTCGAGGAGAGCCCGCCGCTGTGGCTCGGCCTCGCGCTCGGCTCGTTGGCGCGCGCAGGGCGCGACAAGCTGACGTTCGTGATCGACGACCCGCTCGCGAGTCTCGGCCTGTGGCTCGAGCAGCTCGTCGCGGAGAGCACCGGCAAGCGCGGGACGGGCATCGTCCCGATCGCCGACGAGCCGCTCGGGGATCCCGGGGCCTACGGGCCGGACCGGGTCTTCGTGCACCTGCGCTCGAGCATCGCGCCGGACGCGGCGGCCGACGCCCGGCTCGAGGCCCTCGGCGCCGCCGGCCACCCCGTGCTCACCGTGCCGTTCGGCGAGCCGACCGACGTGGCCGGCGCCTTCTTCGGCTGGGAGTTCGCGATCGCCGTCGCCGGCGCCGTGCTCGGGATCAACCCGTTCGATCAGCCCAACGTGCAGGAGGCCAAGGACCTGACCGTGCAGACGATCGACGCGTACGTGCGCGACGGCGGCTTCGCGCCCGAGGAGCCCGACGCGGTCGCAGGACAGCTGGCGGTCTACGGCGCTCCCGGCGCGGTCGACGTCCGCGCCGCGCTGGCGACGCTGCTGGGCGCGGCAGCCCCGCCCGCGTACGTGCCGATCCTGGCCTACGTGCCCCCGTCGGCGGGTGCCGACAGCGCGCTCGCGGCGCTGCGCGCCGCGCTCCGCGACGCGCGCCGCTGCGCGACGACGGCGGGCTATGGCCCGCGCTACCTGCACTCGACCGGGCAGCTCCACAAGGGTGGGCCCCAGACCGGTCGCTTCCTCGAGATCACGAGCGACGGGGCCGCCGGCGTCGAGGTGCCGGGCACCGGCTACGACTTCGCCGCGCTCGTCACCGCCCAGGCGACCGGCGACCTGCAGGCGCTGCGCGGGCGCGGGCTGCCCGCGCTGCGCGTGCACGTCGCGGGCGACGTCGTCGCGGGCCTGCGGCAGCTCGCCGACGCCGTCGCCGACGCCGTCCGCTGACGAGACCACGACCACGCACGACCGACCGGAGGACAGATGCAGATCGGATTCGTCGGACTCGGCCGCATGGGCGGCAACATGGTCAAGCGGCTGCGCGGCGGCGGGCACGACGTCGTCGCGTTCGACCCGAACGCCGAGGCGGTCGCCGCGGCCGAGCAGGAGGGCGCGCGCGGCGCGGGCTCGCTCGCTGAGCTCGTCGAGCTGCTCGAGGCCCCGCGGCGCATCTGGATCATGGTGCCCTCCGGCGATCCCGTCGAGCAGACGCTCGCGCAGCTGGTGTCGCTGTGCGGGAGCGGCGACCTGATCGTCGACGGCGGCAACTCCAACTTCCACGACTCCGTCCGCCGCGGCGCGCGGCTCGCCGAGCACGGGCTGCAGTTCGCCGACGTCGGCGTCTCCGGCGGGATCTGGGGGCTCACCGTCGGCTACTGCATGATGGCCGGCGGCGAGGCGACGGCGATCGAGGCGCTGCGCCCGGCGCTCGACACGCTCGCGCCGCCCGACGGGTGGCTGCACGTCGGGCCGGCAGGCTCGGGGCACTACGTGAAGATGATCCACAACGGGATCGAGTACGGGATGCTGCAGGCCTACGGCGAGGGCTTCGAGATCCTCGCCGCGTCCGAGTACGAGCTCGACCTCCACGCGATCTCGCACCTCTGGAACCAGGGCTCGGTGGTGCGCTCGTGGCTGCTCGAGCTGGCCGAGCGCGCGTTCGCCGCGGAGGGCAACGCGCTCGAGCACATCAAGGGCTACGTCGAGGACTCCGGCGAGGGCCGCTGGACCGTGCTCGAGGCGATCGCGCGGGACGTCCCCGCGCCCGTCCTGACGCTCTCGCTGATGACCCGCTTCGCCTCGCGGCAGGACGAGTCGTTCGCCGCCAAGGTGATCGCGGCGCTGCGCAACGAGTTCGGCGGTCATCGGGTCCACACGGAATGAGCGCGGCCGAGCTCGCCCCGAACCCGTTCGCGCAGGACGTCCCCCAGCACCTCCCCGAGCCCTCGACGCTCGTCATCTTCGGCGCGACCGGCGACCTGGCGAGCCGGAAGCTGCTGCCGGCGGTCTACAACCTCGCGCTCGGCGGCCAGCTCCCGGAGCGCTTTCGCCTGCTCGGCGTCGCGCTCGACGGCGACGTCGACGCGTTTCGCGCGCACGCCGAGGCCGCGCTGCGCGAGTTCTCGCGCAGCGGGCTCGACGCCCACGCCTGGAGCGCGCTGCGCGACAGCCTCGACTACCTGGCCGGCGACTTCGGCGACGAGCGGCTCTACGCGGAGCTGGCCAAGCGCCTCGACGCCCTCGACCGCGCCGGCGGCGGGCCCACGCGGCGGCTGTTCTACCTCGCCACGGCGCCGCCGTTCTTCGGCCGCATCGCGAAGGGCCTGCACGCGGCGGGCCTCGGACGGCGCGCCGACCCGCCGACGCGCCTGATCACCGAGAAGCCCTTCGGCCACGACCTCGCGTCGGCGATCGGGCTCAACCGGTCGCTGCAGTCCGCGTTCGGCGAGCAGCAGATCTTCCGGATCGACCACTACCTCGGCAAGGAGACCGTCCAGAACCTGCTCGTGCTGCGCTTCGCGAACGGGATCTTCGAGCCGCTGTGGAACCGGCGCTACATCGACCACGTGCAGATCACCGTCGCCGAGGAGCTCGGGATCGGGCACCGCGCGGGGTACTACGACCACGCCGGGGCGCTGCGCGACATCGTCCAGAACCACATGCTGCAGGTGCTCGCGCTCGTGGCGATGGAGCCGCCCGTCAGCTTCACCGCGGACCTGATCCGCGACGAGAAGGTCAAGGCGCTGCGGGCCGTCAAGCCGCTCGGCGCCGAGGCGATCGCCTCGAGCGTCGTGCGCGGCCAGTACGGCGCCGGCTGGGTCGACGGCAAGCGGGTGCCCGGCTACCGCGACGAGGACGGCGTCGCGGCGGACTCGCGCACGGAGACCTTCGTGGCGCTGCGCCTCGAGGTCGACAACTGGCGCTGGGCCGGGACGCCGTTCTACCTGCGCACCGGCAAGCGCCTGCGGGCGCAGGAGGCCGAGATCGCGCTGCGCTTCCGGCCCGTGCCGCACCTGCCCTTCGCCGGCGCGGAGGCGGGCGACGTGACCCCCAACGAGCTGATCGTGTCGATCCAGCCCAACGAGGGCGCGACGCTGAAGATCGTCGCGAAGCTCCCCGGACCGACGCTCAGCGTCCGGCCCGTGGAGATGGAGTTCCAGTACGGGACGGCGTTCCTGCGCGAGTCCCCCGAGGCGTACGAGCGCCTGCTGCACGACGCGCTGCTCGGCAACGCCACGCTGTTCACGCGCGCCGACGAGGTCGAGTCCGCGTGGCGCATCGCCGATCCGGTGCTCGCGGCATGGGCGACGAGCGACGCGGAGCCCGAGACCTACCCGGCCGGCTCGGACGGCCCGCCCACGGCCGCCGCGCTGCTCGCGCGCGAGGGGCGCGCGTGGCGGCCCCTGTGAGCTCCGCGCCCGCCGCGACGCGGATCGACGCCGAGCGCGTCGACGACGTCGCCGCCGCGCTGCGCGAGCTCGCGCGGGAGCACGCGCACGACGGCCGCGACCATGCCATGGCGCGCACCCTGAACCTCGTCGTCGCGCCGCTGCGGGACGAGGCGCCGGCCGCGGTGCTCGAGGCGCTCGACGGGCTGGACGGCGCGGCCCCGGCGCGGACGATCGTGCTGGCCGAGCACGCGAGCGACCGGATCGGCGCGGAGCTGGCGCTGACCTGCGCGGTCCCGGGCGGGCCGCGCGCCGCGACCGCCTGCGCGGAGCGGGTGACGCTGACGGTCAGCCGGGCGCGGCTCGAGCACGCCGACTCGCTGCTCGCCTCGCTGCTCGTCCGCGACCTGCCGACGGTCGCGTGGCTGCCGGGCGCCGACCCGGGGCCGGCGGACGCGGCGCTGACGCGGATCGCGACCCGGATCGTCATCGACAGCGCCCACGGCCGCGCGCCGGCGGCGCTCGCCCGTGCGCGCGCGCTCGCGACGGCCGCGCCGGTCCACGATCTCGCGTGGGCCCGGCTCGGTTGGTGGCGCGCGCGGGTCGCGGCGGCGTTCGAGCCCCCGCCGCAGCGGGCACTCCTCCCCCGCATCGATGCGCTCGAGCTCGACGCCAGCGGTCGCTCGCGGGCCGGCGCGCTGCTGCTCGCGGGCTGGGTCGCGGCGCGCCTCGGATGGACGTTGACCGCCGACGAGCACGATCCGGGGGCGCTGGCGTTCGCGGCCCGCCGGCCCGCCGGCGGCGATGCGCGCATCTCGATCGCCGCCCCGGCCGCCGGCGTTCACGGCGTGGGCGGCGTGACGGCCGCCGTGTTCCGCGCCGGGCGCGAGTCGATCGCGCTCGCCCGCGGCACCGCGGCCGGGCGCGGCACCGAGGTGCTCGTCGACGCGCTCACGCTCGGCGCGGACCGCAGCCAGGGCTACGCGGTGGCGCTCGGCGCGCTCGCCGACCTGCCGAGCGCCTGATGCGGGTGATCGTCACGCGCACCCCGGAGGACGCCGCCGCGGCCGCCGCGCGACTCCTCGCGTGCACGATCGACACCGGGCGCGCGGAGCGCCGCCGCGTGCACATCGCGCTCGCCGGCGGCTCGACGCCGCAGCGCGCCTACGAGCTGCTGGCCGGCACCGTGGCCGACTGGCGTGACGTCGAGCTGTGGTTCGGCGACGAGCGCGCCGTCGCTCCGGAGGACCCCGAGAGCAACTACGCGATGGTCCGCGCGGCGCTGCTCGACCGCGTCGCGATCCCGGCCGCCAACGTGCACCGGATCGCCGCCGAGACGGGAGTCGAACGTGCGGCGGCCGCGTATGCGGCCGAGCTGCGGGCGTGCGTTCCCGCCGGCGAGCGCGACATCCCGGTGCTCGACCTCGCGCTGCTCGGGCTCGGCGAGGACGGCCACACGGCCTCGCTGTTCCCCGGCGACCCGGCCGTCGACGCCCCGGAGGGCACGCTCTGCGCCGCCGTGCACGGCGCGCCCAAGCCGCCGCCGGAGCGCGTGACGCTGACGCTGGACGTGCTGGGGGCCGCCCGCCAGACGGCCGTGCTGGCCGTCGGCGCGGCCAAGGCCGCGGCGGTCGCCCGCGTGCTCGCGGGGCCCGACCGCGCGACGCCGGCGAGCCTCGTCGCCGGCCCGCGCGCCGAGCTGATCGTGGACGCAGCGGCCGCACCGCCGGGCGCCGACTGAGCCGGGGACGCTCCGCCGATCCCCCGACCATCGCGTCGCATCGAGCGCGCACCCGCCAGGAGCCGGGAGGAGCGCGAGCCGAGCGCCCGCAGGCGCTACGGTGTCCCCGTGAGCGCGCGCACCGCCTCCGTGCCGATCGATACGACCGAGCTCCGCGCGGCGCTCGCCGTCGCACGGCAGACCACGCTCGAGCTCGTCGCCCGGCTCTCCGACCACGACCTCGAGCGCGTGCACTCGCCGCTGATGAGCCCGCTCGTCTGGGACCTCGGCCACATCGCCGCCTACGAGGACCTGTGGATCGCCCACCGGCTCGGCGGCGAGCCCCTGCTGCGGCCCGACCTCGCCGAGGTCTACGACGCGTTCGAGACGCCGCGGGCGCAGCGCGGGGACCTGCCCTATCTGCGTCGCGCCGAGGCCCTGGCCTACCTCGAGGCCGTCCGCGAGCGCACGCTCGCGACGCTCGCGCGCGACCCCGGCGACGGGACGCTGATCGAGCTGGTCCTGCGCCACGAGGGCCAGCACAACGAGACCATGCTGCAGACGCTCGAGCTGGCCCGGCTCGAGGACTACGCGCCGCCCGGGCGCGTGCCGACCCCGCCGGCGCCCACCGGGCACTCCGGGCTCGAGCTCGTCGAGGTGCCGGCCGGCCCGTGCACGATCGGCGCGCCGCCCGAGGGCTTCGCCTACGACAACGAGCGACCGCGCCACGCGGTCGAGCTGCCGGGCTTCCACATCGGCCGCACGCCGGTCACCAACGCGACCTGGCTGCGCTTCGTGGAGGGCGGCGGCTACATCCGCCGCGAGTGGTGGTCGGACGAGGGCTGGTCCTGGAAGGAGGAGTACGACATCGAACGCCCCGCGGGCTGGACGGCGGACGGCCGCGAGTGGCGCATCGGCGGTCACGCGCCACTGGACCCGGACCGACCCGTCGTCCACGTCTCCTGGTTCGAGGCCGACGCCTTCGCCAGGGCGCACGACGCCCGCCTCCCGACCGAGGCGGAGTGGGAGAAGGCGGCGACCTGGGACCAGGAGACGGGGCGGGCGCGCAGCCAGCCCTGGGGCTCGGAGCCGAC
>DAIOGP010000028.1:0-10277 GCA_036745135.1 Solirubrobacteraceae bacterium | reverse complement strand
GCCGATGATCGCCCCGACGAAGATCTACGACTCGTTCCCGACGATCACGCCCGACCAGGCGGCGGACATGCTCTGCGAGGCGCTGCGCGCTAAGCCGAAGCACATCGGGACGCGCCTGGGGACGTTCGGCGAGATCTCCTACTCGCTGGCGCCCAAGGCCGTCGACCAGATCCTGCACATGGCGTACAAGGTCTTCCCCGACTCGGCGGCCGCGAAGGGCGACAAGGCGGCCCCGGAGCAGCAGGTGTCGGGCGAGGCGATCGCGCTCGCGCACCTGATGCGGGGCGTGCACTGGTAGCGAGGCGGCGGGCGAGTGCCGTCGCGCTGGCGGCGACGCTCGCGGTCGGGTTCGGGCTGGGGCTCCCCGGGTGCGGCGGCCGTGACGACGCGCCGGCCACGGGGGCGCGGCTCGCGCCCGGCACCCGCGCGACGCTCGTGCTCGACTTCGTGCCCAACGCGGTCCACGCGGGGATCTACCGCGCGCTCGCGGCCGGCTACTACCGCCACGCGGGCCTCGACCTGCGCGTGGTCTCGCCGTCGGCGACGGCGGACCCGCTGAAGCTCGTCGCCGCCGGGCGGGCCGACCTCGGGCTCGCCGATCCGCTCGACGTCGCGCGCCTCGTGGCGGCCGGTCGCCCGGTCCGCGCCGTGCTGGCGATCGTGCAGCGCCCGCTCGGCGGCGTGATCGCACGCTGCGCCCCCGGGCTCGAGACGGCGCGGGGGCTCGAGGGGCGCACCGTCGGCACGACGGGCGTGCCCTCCGACGACGCCGTGCTCGACACGGTCGTCCGCGCGGCGGGCGGTGATCCGCGGCGCGTGCGACGCATCGCGCTCGGGTTCGAGGGCGTGCAGGCGCTGGCCGCACGGCGGATCGACGCCTTCACCGGCTTCTGGCCGGCGGACGGGCCGACGGCCGAGGCCGCCGGGGTGCGGACGTGCATCTTCCGCCTCGACGCCGACGGCGGCCCCCGCTACCCGGGGCTCGTGGCGTTCGCCGGCCGCGACACGCTGACGCGCCGGCCGGCGCTCGTTCGCGCGTTCGCCGCGGCGACGGCCGCCGGCTACCGCGACGCGATCGCGCGACCCGCGCAGGCGCTGCGCGACCTCGTCGCGGCGAACCCGGGGCTGAAGGGACCGCTCGTCGCCCGCCAGCTCGCGGCCTACCGGCCGCTGTTCCTCGCCGGCGCGGCGCGCTTCGGCGAGCTCGACCCCGCGGCGATCCGCCGGCTGACGGCGTTCGTCGCGCGCGAGCGCCTGCTGCGCAAGGCGGTCGACCCGGCCGCGCTCGCGACGAACGCGTTCGTGCCGGCCGGCGGCTGAGCGCGCCAATTGGCAACCGCGGCGTGCGCCAAGTGGCATCCGCGGCGTCCGCCAAGTGGCGCGATCGGGTCCGAGCGCTGACCTCCGGTTGCGCCATCGGGGCCGTTGCACCTAACCTTCCGCGCTTCACACGAGGGAAGGAGCCCCCATGCCACACCGTCCGCTCGCGGCACTGCTCGCCGTCGCCGCGCTCGCCGTCGCAGCGCCGATCGCCTCGGCCGCGCCGAACGTCCGCCTGACCAACGACGTGGCCGGCGGCTACGTCAGCGCCTACACGCTCGCCACCGGACAGCCCTACAGCGATGCGGTGATCAACGAGTGCTCGATCGCGCGCGGACGGCAGAACGAGCCGTCGGTCGCCGTCGACCCGCGCGACGCGCGCGTCCTGCTCGGAAGCTCCAACGACTACTGCGGCGTGTACGCCGGCTCGACCCCGGGCAACTTCGTGGCCGCGGGACCGATCTGGCTCGGCTACTACCGCTCCGAGAACAGCGGCGCGAGCTTCCGCAGCTCGCTCGTCCCCGGATACCCGGGCGACACCTCGCCCTACGCGTCGCTCGCGCGCATCCGCACGGCCTCGGCCGGCGATCCCGTGATCGCGTGGGACGGCCAGGGACGCGCGTTCATCGGCGCCGAGTCCTCCGAGGACCCCGCCGGCTCGAAGAAGGGCTTCGGCGACGTGTGGGTGGCGACCTACGACAACCCGGCCGGCCCGAGCGGCGCGACGATCAACGACGGCAAGCGCTACCGCGGCAGCTCGCTGGTCGCCAAGGGCTCGTCGGCGCCGGGCACCGGCGGCAAGTTCCACGACAAGACGGCGATCGAGGCCGACCGCACGGCGTCGGCCTGCGCCGGCAACGTGTACTTCGCCTGGTCGCGCTTCACGGGCAACGGCGGCGTGGCGATCTACCTCGCGCGATCGACGGACCGCGGCGCCACGTGGTCGAACCCGGTCAACCTGACGCCCAACGGCCACGATTTGCAGTTCCCCGACATCGCGATCACGGGGAACGGGCACGTGTACGTGACCTGGCGTCAGATCGCGGCGCAGGGCAACCAGCCCAACGCGGCGATGTACGCCAAGTCGGTCGACTGCGGCGCGACCTTCGCCAGGCCACGCACGGCGGCGCAAATCACGCCGTGGGACGTCACGGACGTCGCGGCGCCGGTGCCGCTGCCGACGCTCAGCCGGCTCGACGACCCGCTCTCCGAGAGCGGGGGCGCCGCGCCCGGGTCGAGCGCGCGCGACTGCGGCGACTTCGACAGCGCGTGCCAGAGCGGCTACACGTTCTTCCGCGTCGACACGCAGGTGCGCTCGACCGCGGACCAGTCCGACACCGCGCACGAGGACGTGTTCATCGTCTTCGAGCAGTCGAAGCCGGGGACGCAGATGCCGACCTACTCGACCTACGGGACGCTGGGCTCGGGCACCGGGACGCAGGCCGGCATCTACTTCGCGCGCCTGGACGGGGCGACCGGCGCGGCCGCGGCCCCCGCGCTGATCGACGCCGAGACGCGCGGGCACCAGCTCTTCCCCGACATCTCGGCGGACGGGGGCTCGCTGCACGCGGTCTGGTGGGACAGCCGGAACGACCCGACGTACCTGCCGTCCCTGCCGATCGGGAACGCGGCCGACCGCACCGTGCACAACGCGCTCGACGCGTTCGGCGCGAGGTCGACGAACCGCGGCGGCAACTGGACCGGCGTCACGCAGCTGTCCTCGGCGACGTCGAATCCGAACTACGAGCAGTTCAGCAACCGCACGGTCCCGTTCGCGGGCGACTACCTGTGGGTGACGTCGGTCGGCCCGGCGGCCTACTCCGTGTGGACCGACTGGCGCAACACGGTGGCCGGTCCGGATCCGCGCGAGGCGAGCGCCGACGACAACGACGGCGCCGACGTCAAGCAGTGCCGGACGCTGACTGCCGGGGCGTGGAGCGGCGACCAGTGCCCGCACGACGGCGGGCTGGACCAGAACATCTACGGCAGCGTCAGCCCCTGAGGCACGGCGTGGACCCCGCGGCGGCGCGCGCCGCCGCGGGGCAGCCGTGACCGCGCCCCACCCGGCGCGCGAAGCCATCGTTCGGGGTCGGCCGGCCGAGCCTCAGCTCGCGAGCTTGCGCAGCAGCCCATCCGCCCCGTCCCCCGCGTTCACGCGGATCCGGCGCAGCGTGAACGGCGATCCTGGACGGCCCAGGCCGCTGTCCGTCGTCGTCGCGCCGCGGTAGCCGGCGGCGCGCACGGCGGCGACGACCGTCGCGTTGAAGCGGCCCGACGGGTAGCAGAAGAAGTTCGCCGGCACGCCGAAGCGCCGCCGGATCTCGGCGCGCGAGTCGACGAGCTCGTGGCGCAGGCGATCGGGGGCGAGGGTCGTCAGGTCGGGGTGGTCGATCGTGTGCGAGTCGATCTCCCAGCCGGCGGCGATCAGCGCCCGCACCATGCGCGCGCTGATGCCGCCGCGGCCGACGTTGTTGAGCTCGAGGTTCAGCACGCCGGGCCAGCGCACGCTGCGGAGCACCGGCAGCGCCTTCGTGTAGTGGCTCAGGTAGCCGTCGTCGAACGACACGACGACGGGCTTCGCCGGCAGCGCGACGCCGCGGCGCCAGTAGGCGTCGACCTGGTCGAGCGTGACCCCGTGGTAGCCGGCGCGAGCGAGCGCCCGCATCTGGTCCTCGAAGTCCTGGGCGGACACCCACAGGTCCGGGTAGGGCGAGCTCGCCGGCGCGCGGTTGATCACGTGGTACATGAGGATCGGCACCGGCCGGTCGTGGCGGCCCGTGACGAGCGCCGGATGCCCCGGCGCATCTGCGCCGCCGCGGGCCGCGGACGCGGCCGTGCCCCGGGCGCCCGCCTGCGCCCGGTCGTCCCCGCCGCCGCACCCCGCAACGGCGGCGCTGGTCGCGACGAGCGCGGCGAGCGCGAGCGCCGTCCGCCTCACAGGCGGAACACCGGGATCAGGCGCTGCTCGTGCTCCGCGTCGATGCGCGCGATCACCTCGACGTGCTGCTCGATCCCCGAGCCCTTGAGCTTCGTCGCCAGCAGCTCGTCGATCTGGAAGATGCCCGCGCTGTTGGACATCGCGATCTCGACGCGCACGGCCTTCTCGCGACCGGACGTGAGGCGCACCTCCTCGATCGCGTACGCGGACAGCGAGTGGATGTTCATCTGGCCCGCCTCGAACGGCACGCGCGAGCGGCCCTTGGCCATGTCGAGCGCGTCGGCGACGCGGACGATCCCCGCTTCGAGCGTGAACGGAGCGCCGCTGCGCCGGTGGGCGATGATCGCGTGCATCGCCTCGGCGACGACCACGGAGCGCTCGGGCTCCTCGTAGATGCCCTCGAGCAGGCCGCCGAGCTTGTCGGCCGTCAGGAACAGGCTGTAGGACTCGTGGTCGGCGCGGTGGATCGACATGCCGACGCAGTGGAAGAGGCAGCCGGCCGCGATCACGACCTCCGCGTCGCGCTCGGTCATGCCGTGGTCGGCGACGATGCTCGGCACGACCCCGCGGCGGAACAGCAGCCGCGCCATCCGCAGCGCGATGTTGAGCACCACCTGGATGTGAACCCACGAGTGATCGGACATCCCGAGCCGGCGCGTCGCGTTGACCGCCGAGACGTACCACCACGCCTTGACCTGGTCGTCGGCGTTGACGGTGCGCACCAGGGCCTCGAGCTTGCGATTGCCGCGCGTCGGCACGCGGATCCGGACGTCCGCGAGCGCCGCTCGCGGCGTGCGGACCTCGTCCGGGGCGCTCACGCCGGGCCGATGGCCTCGGCGGCGCGCGCGGCGTGCCGAGCCATCAGCTCGCGCTGCAGCGAGCGCGGCTGCTCGCCGGGCACGCGGCGGGTCCAGGTGCCGTCGCCCGCGAGGTCCCACGCGTTCGTGTCGTCCGCGAGGCCGCGCTCCACCGTGTCGATCAGCTCGGCGCGCAGCGACGGCTCCTCGACCGGGGCGAGCAGCTCGACGCGATTGTCGAGGTTGCGCGGCATCAGGTCGGCCGAGCCGATGTAGACGCGGCGCTCCTCGCCGCGCTCGAACCCGTAGATGCGCGAGTGCTCGAGGAAGCGCCCGACGACCGACACCACGCGGATCGTCTCCGAGACCCCGGGGACACCGGGCCGCAGGCAGCACATGCCGCGTACGTTCAGCTCGATCGGGACGCCGGCGCGCGAGGCGCGATACAGCGCCTGGATGCAGCCCTCGTCGGTGAGCGCGTTGAGCTTCATCACGATCCGGGCGTGCTGGCCCTGCTCGTGCGCGACGATCGTGCGATCGATCTCGGCCAGGATGCCGTCGCGCAGGTGGTTGGGCGCGACGAGCGCCTTGCGGTAGCCGGCGGGCCGCGCGTAGCCGGTGAGGAAGTTGAACATGTCGGCGACGTCGGCGCCGAGCTGCTCGTCGGTCGTGAACAGCCCGAAGTCGGTGTAGAGCCGAGCGGTGGCCGCGTGGTAGTTGCCCGTGCCGATGTGGACGTAGTGGCGCACGCCGTCGCCCTCGCGGCGGATGACCAGCACGCACTTCGCGTGCGTCTTGAGCGTCGGCGGGCCGTACACGACGTGCACGCCCATCTCCTCGAGCGCGCGCGCCCACTGGATGTTCTGGCGCTCGTCGAAGCGCGCCTTGAGCTCCACGACGCACACGGCCTGCTTGCCGCGCTCGGTCGCCTCGATCAGGGCGGGGACGAGCGAGGACTCGTCGCTCGTGCGGTACACGGTCTGCTTGATCGCGAGCACGTCGGGATCGGCGACGGCCTGCGCGACGAACCGCTCGACCGACGTAGCGAACGAGTCATAGGGGTGGTGGACGAGGATGTCGCCGTGGCGCATCGCACCGAGCACGTCGCCGTGGTCGCGCTCGTCGCCGTGCAGACGTGGGTGCGTGAGCGGCGTCCACGGCGGATCGCGCAGCTCCGCGAAGCCGCGCACGCGCACGACGTCCCAGAGGTCGCCGTGGTCGAGCGGCTCGTCGAGCTCGTAGACCTGCCTGGGCTCGAGCTCGAGCGCCTCGGTCAGGCGCTCGCGCAGCTCGCCGTCCATCGCGCTCGAGATCTCGACGCGCACGACCTCGCCGAAGCGGCGCCGGCGCAGCTCGTCCTCGACCGCGCGCACGAGGTCGTCGGCCTCGTCGGAGACGGTGAAGTCGGCGTCGCGCGTCACCCGGAAGCAGCCGTGGTCGAGGATCTCCATGCCCGGGAAGAGGGCCGCCAGGTGGTGGGCGATGACGTCCTCGAGCGGCACGAACGTGAGGCCGTCGCGCAACGGGACGAACCGCGGCAGCATCTCCTTGGGCACCTTCACGCGGGCGAACGTCTCGATGTCCGAGCTCGGATCGCGCAGCAGGACGGCGAGGCTCAGCGAGAGGTTCGAGATGTAGGGGAACGGACGCCCGGCGCCGACCGCGAGCGGCGTCAGGACGGGGAAGATCTGGCGCCTGAAGCGCTCGGCGAGCGCCGCGACGTCCTGCTCGTCGACCTCGCCGAGCTTCGCGATGCGGATCCCGTGCTCGGCCAGCGACGGGCGCAGCTCGCGGTTGAGGCAGCGCGTGAGCCGCGCCTCCTGGGCGAGCACGCGCTCGCGGACGAGGTCGATCGTCTCCGAGGGGCTCGAGCCGTCAGGGCCGCGCGCGTCGATGCCGGCATCGACTTGGTCGTGCAGCCCGGCGACGCGCACCATGAAGAACTCGTCCAGGTTGGTCCCCCAGATCGCGCAGAACTTCAGCCGCTCGAGCAGCGGGACGCGGGCGTCCTCGGCGAGCTGCAGCACGCGGTCGTTGAACTCGAGCCAGGACTCCTCGCGGTTGAGGTAGAGCGACGGGTCGGCGAGCTCGAGCGGGAGCGCGGGCGCGTGGGTCGCGTAGGTGGGGTCTTCGAGCATCGATGTCGTCCGGGCGAACGGGTCGGTCAGTCCGGGTGCTCGCCCGCAGGGATGGTATCGGCGTCCGCCGCCGTCGCCAGGTCGCGGGCGCCGGCGCCCAGCGGGCGCTCGTCGAGCGCGGCCAGGAGGCGCTCGCCGGCGCGCTCGCGCTCGAGCTCCAGCCACAGCGCGCGGAACCGCGCGTAGAGATGGCGTCGGCGTGCCGCGAGGTGGACCGCGAGCAGCCCGAGCCCCGCGTAGGCGTCGGCGTTGGGCGCGGCGGCGACGAGCTCGGGCGAGACGTCGGTCTCGTGGCCGGCGAGCCGCGTGACGGCGGCGGCGTCCTCCGCGCGCAGCGTCGCCTCGTGCGCGAGGACACGGGGCAGCATCACGTCGCAGTCGTGGATCTCGCCGATCAGGTCCTGCAGCGCGCGCGCCTGCTTGGCCGCGCCGGCGGCGCCCGCGCCGAAGCAGAACGCGCTCAGCTCGAGGATGTAGCGCAGGCGCTTGGCCGCGATCCGCAGGTCGTGGAGCGCCTCGACTTCGTCCTCGTCGAGCACCGCGGGGGCGAAGGCGCACGCTTCCGCGAGCCGCACGCGGACGATCCGCGCCATCGCGTCGGCGAAGGGCTCGGCCGGATCGAGCCCCTTGACGACCTGGGCCTTCACGGCGCGGCCGCATCGGTGAGCGCCGCGAGCCGCGCGCGCAGCTGCGACCGCTCGGCGGCCGCCAGCGCGGCGCCGAGGTGTTCGTTGGCGGCCGCCTGCTCCGCCCGGAAGCGATCGACCAGGGTCGTGACCCCCGGCCGCGCCGACGGCGGCGCCGCGTCGGCGAAGCGCTCGAGCGCGTCGATGTGGACGTCGGGGTCGCGCCGCTCCCCGAGCGCGTCGGCGAGCGCCTTGACGTCGCGCAGGACCTCGCGGTGCGCGCCGCGCGGGAAGCACGACGCGAAGATCTCGAGCACCGCGCGCAGGCGACGGGTCGCGACGCGCATGTCGTGGACGCGCTCGATGTCGCCGACGTCGAGCACGTGGGCCTCGTGCTCGAAGAGCTCCGCGGCCCGCGTCGCGACCACCTTCGCCGCCGCTGCGGCGAACGAGTCGCCGGCCGCGAGCCCCGGCACCTCGCGGGCGCGCGCCATCAGCGCACCGTCGCCGGCTCGCGTCCGGCGAGCAGCTCGAGGATGACGCCCTCGCGCAGCCCGCCGCGACCGATCTGGAGCGCCTGGCCGAGCGCCTCGGCCGCCGCCTCGAGGATCAGGATGCCGGCCGGCAGCAGGCGCACGCGCTCCGGGTCGAGCTCGAACGTCCGCGCGACCTCGGCGATCGGCGTGCTCGACAGGATCCGGACGCCGCGCTCGAGCGTCTCGTACTCGAGCAGCGCGCCGACGAGCCGGCGCATCGACGTCGCGCTCCCGCCGACGGCGACCGCCTGCTCGGGCTTGGGGACGTCGAGCCCCTCGAAGACGCCGGCGACGTGGGCGCGCACCGCGTTGAGCTCCGCGGCGCTCGGCGGGTCCGAGCGCAGGTACGCGTCCGCGAGGAAGCCCGACCCGATCCGGAACGAGACGCTCCACGTCATCCCCTCCGCGAGCGTGCCGATGACGATCTCCGACGAGCCGCCGCCGACGTCGACCACGCCGATCTCCCCCTCGACCGGGTGGCCGAGCGTCTTCGTCGCGCCGACGAACGCGAGCCGCGCCTCGTCCTCGGCGCTCAGCACGACGACCTCGACCCCGCACGCCTTGCGGATCGCGCGCACGAGCTGCTGATGGTTCGACGCGTCGCGGATCGCCGCGGTGGCGACGGCCCGAATCTCCTCGGCGCCGAGCTCGCGCGCGAGCCGGACCTGGGTCGCGACGACGTCGGCCACCTCGGTGACCTTCGCCTTGCCGATCCGCCCGTCGGGCTTGAGGTCCTTGCCGATGCGGGTGAAGGCCCGCTGCTGCAGGACCTCGCGGACCTGGCCGTCGGCCGGCTCCGCGACGAGCAGCCGCGTGGTGTTCGATCCGATGTCGATGCAGGCGCAGAGCACGGGGATGCGGTGCGCCCGGGCCGCATGGCCGAGACCGGCGCGGGCGTCACCGGACTAGCTTGCCATGATTGCGCCGTGTCGAGCCAGCAGCCCGCCATCGACGTCCGCGACCTGCGCAAGCGCTACGGCGAAACCGAGGCCGTGCGCGGGATCGACTTCCAGGTGCAGCGCGGCGAGGTCTTTGGGCTGCTCGGGCCCAACGGGGCCGGCAAGACGACGACGGTCGAGATCCTGGAGGGCTACCGCAGCCGCTCGGGGGGAGAGGTCTCGGTGCTCGGCCACGATCCCGAGCGCCGCGAGCGGGAGCTGCGCGAGCGGGTCGGGATCGTCCTGCAGAGCTGCGGGATCTACAACCACATCAAGGTGCACGAGGCCGTCGCGCACTGGGCGCGCCTCTACCCCGCGCCGCGCGACGTCGACGAGACGATCGCGCTCGCCGGGCTCGAGGAGAAGCGCGACGAGGTGACGCGCAAGCTCTCGGGCGGCCAGCGGCGGCGGCTGGACTTCGCGCTCGCGCTGATCGGCGATCCCGAGCTGATCTTCCTGGACGAGCCGACGACGGGCTTCGACCCGGCCGCCCGCCGCAACCTGTGGGAGACGGTCCGCTCGCTCAAGCGCCTCGGCAAGACCGTGCTCCTGACGACGCACTACCTCGACGAAGCCCAGGCGCTGGCCGACCGGGTCGCGATCGTCAAGGACGGCCTGATCCTCGCCGAGGGCGAGCCGAGCTCGCTGGGCGTGGGCGCGGCGACGCGCTACCGCGTCGCCTGGCGCAACGGCGGCGGCATGGTCGAGCGCGAGACCGACGACCCGACCGCGCTCCTGCACGAGCTCACCACCGCGGCGCTCGACCGCGGCGAGCGTCTCGAGGACCTGAGCGTCTCCCGGCCCTCGCTCGAGGACGTCTACCTGGAGCTGACCGGCGATGCGTGACCTGGCGCTCGCCTGGCACCAGTACCGGCTCGAGCGGCGCCTGTTCTGGCGCAACCCGAGCGCCGCCTTCTTCAACTTCCTGCTGCCGCTGCTGTTCCTGGCGCTGTTCGGCGCGATCTTCGCCTCCAACCAGAAGGA
>DAIOGP010000027.1:0-10450 GCA_036745135.1 Solirubrobacteraceae bacterium | reverse complement strand
GACGACGAGCAGAGCGGTCATCAGCGTGGTGAGGCTCGCGATCGGCACCGCGCGCGTCGGTGCGCGGCGCCAGAGAACCTCCCCGGAGTCGAGGTTGAAGAGCAGCGCCGCGCGGGGCGGGTGGCGGAAGCGAAGACGCACGCGGTCCGCGCCGCCGGCGAGCCGGATCGGGGACCGCGCCGCCGCGGCCTGTGCCGGCTGGGGGCCAGGGCCCGCGTCACGGCCGCGGGCCGGTCGGCGTCCGCCGCCCGCGGGCCAGAGCCCGAAGAGCGCTGCCGTGACCGCAAGCGCGAGCGCCAGCGCCGCGAGCGGCCGGCGCGAGCGCCGGCGCCGGCGACCTCCCTGCAGGAGCGAGTACGGCATCAGCTCATCCCGGAAGCGCGCGTTCCGATCACTCCTCGGGAGGGTGGCGCAAGGCGCCGACGACGCCGAAGCAGAACAGCGCAAGCACGATCAGCGCGAGCACGACGACGGGGTCGAGGCCCTGGCGCACGATCACGAACGTGGTCAGCGACGCGAGCAGCGCGATGAACGCGAGCGCCGCCCACAGGATCGCCTCGCGCCTCACAGCCCAGGGAGGCGCGGCAGCGCCGGCCCGCCGCGACGCCGGCGGGTGGCGAACAGCTTCACGGCGAGCAGCCCGAAGGCGAAGCCGCCGATGTGCGCGAAGTAAGCGACGCCCCCGCCGCCGCCCGTGGGGTTCGACTGGTCGTAGAGGCCGAACAGCAGCTGCTGCAGGAACCAGACGCCGAGCATGAAGATCGCGGGCAGCTCGATGATCGTGAAGAACAGGATGATGAACACGACCGTGACCACACGCGCGCGCGGGAAGAGCAGGATGTAGCCGCCGAGCACGGCAGCGATCGCGCCCGAGGCGCCGACCGTGGGGATCGCCGCGTTGGGCTCCACGGCCACCTGCAGCCCGAGCGCGGCGAGCCCGCCGAGCACGTAGAAGAGGACGAACTTCACGCGGCCCATCGAGTCCTCGACGTTGTTGCCGAAGATCCACAGGAACAGCATGTTGCCGCCGAGGTGGAGCAGACCGCCGTGCATGAACATCGACGTGAACACGGTGATCCACGTCGCCGGCTGCCCCGACGCCGTCCCCGCGACGCCGGGCTGGCCCTCGCACGCGATCGCCGCCTGGCTGGCGGACCCGACGAGCTCGCAGTGGTCCCCGGGGTGGGTGAGCTCGAACGGGATCGCGCCGTACTTCACGACGTTCGACTCGCTCGGGCCGCTCAGCCCTCCCTTCTGGAACAGGAAGTACATGAGCACGTTGGCGACGATCAGCCCGATCGTGACGTACGCGGTGCGGTCGGTCGGGTTGTTGTCCTTGATCGGGATCATTGCGGCGTGCGACCGCGTCGCTCCCGGCCGGTCTCCGCAGCTTGCCATACTGGGCGGCCATGCCGGGGCGTACAGCCGATCCCTACCGCGACACCGCCGTGATCGACGCGCGGGCGCCGCGCACGAACCAGGCGGTCATCGGCATCGGGGCGCTCGTCGCCTACCTGCTCGACCTGCCGTGGCTCGTCGCGCTGCTCGGCCTGCAGCTGGTGGTCGGCCTCGCGTTCGGCCGTCGCTACTGCCTGGCGTGCCTGCTCTACTTCGAGGTCATCCAGCCGCGCATCGGCGAGGGCCGCCTCGAGGACTCGCGGCCGCCGCGCTTCGCCAACCAGATCGGCGTCGTGTTCCTCATGTCCGCGACCGTGGCGTTCCTGCTCGGCGCCGCGACCCTCGGCTGGGCGCTGGTGCTGATCGTCGCCACGCTCGCGCTGCTCGCGGCCACGAGCGGGCTGTGCGTCGGCTGCGAGGCCTACCTGTGGCTTGCCCACGCCCGCGGGCTCGCCGTCGAGCGCTACCCGGCCTGATCCCCGCGTGGATCGCGCCGCGATCGCCCTCGCCGTGCTGGCGCTCGTCGCCGGCGGCGCGCTGCTCTATCGGCGCTGGCTGGCCGCGCACGTCCTGCCCCGGCGCGTGGATCCGGCCGACGCCGGGCTCGCGGGCCGCGGTGGCGTCGCGGCGATCGCGTTCACGACGACGTACTGCCTGCCCTGCCAGCAGTGGGAGGCGGCGCTCGGCGAGGCCGGCGTCGAGCTCACGAAGCTCGACGTCTCCAAGCACCCCGAGCTCGCGCGCCGCTACGGCGTGCGCGCGGTGCCGGTCATCCTGGCGCTCGACCTGCCCGGGGGACGCGTGCTGTTCGGCTCGCTGGACGAGCCGGCGCCGGCCGACGTCGAGCGCGTCGTCACGCTCGTGCGCGCCGCGCGCGTGGCGGCCTGAGGACTCAGGCCGAGGCCGAGGCCGCGGCCAGCGGCCCGCTGCCCGGGCGGGCCTGGGGCACGTGCTCGTCCGCGTGGTAGGACGAGCGCACGAGCGGGCCGGCCGCGATGTGGTCGAAGCCGAGCCGGTAGGCCGCGTCCTCGAGCGCCTTGAACTCGTTCGGGTGCCAATAGCGAACGACCGGTAGGTGGCGCTCGGTCGGGCGCAGGTACTGACCGACGGTGAGGACCTGCACGCCGTGCTCGCGCAGGACGCCGAACGTCTCGACGAGCTCGTCGTGCGTCTCGCCGAGCCCGACCATCAGCCCGGACTTCGTCACGACCTCCTCGCCGCCCATCTCCTTGGCGTTGCGCAGCACGCGGCACGAGCGCAGGAACCGCGAGCCTCGCCGCGCGACCGGGTACAGCCGCGGCACGACCTCGACGTTGTGGTTGAACACGTCGGGCCGCTCGGCGATCACCTTCGCGAGCGGCATCTCCTGCCCGCGGAAGTCGGGGGTCAGCACCTCGACCTTGCACGCGGGCGCCTGCTGGCGGATCGAGCGGATCACGCCGACGAAGGCGGAGGCGCCGTAGTCCGGCAAGTCGTCGCGGTCGACGCTCGTGATGACTGCGTGGCGCAGGCCCATCTTCGCGACCGAGCGCGCGACGCGCAGCGGCTCGAGCGGGTCGTTCCAGGTCGGCTTGCCCGTCTTGACGTTGCAGAAGCCGCAGCGCCGCGTGCACGTGTCGCCGAGGATCATGAACGTGGCGGTCCCGCGCGACCAGCACTCGCCGACGTTCGGGCACGCCGCCTCCTGGCAGACCGTGTGGAGGTTCTCCTCGGCGATCAGCTTGCTGAGCTCGCGGTAGCGCGGCCCACCCGGCGCCGGGACCTTGAACCACGGCGGCTTGCGCTCGCGTAGCGGGCGCACGTCGGGTCCGAGCACGCTGAGCACATCCATCCCGCCGGGGTTCGAGCGGGAGCGGGTCTGGTGGACGCGCGCCTCCGGGGCGCCTGGCTCGCTCATCGAACCAGCGTAGCGGGCGCGCCCACCGGCTCGGCCGCGTCCACGCGCGCTGCCGACACGAGCCGCTGGCGGCGCCCGTAGGCCTCCGCGAAGCGCCACGCCATCCGCCGGCGGAAGCAGGCGAGACCCGCCGGCCGGCCGGTCTCCTTGAAGAGCGAGGTCATCCGCACGCCGTCGAGGCCGCACGGGACGACCCACTCGAACGGCTGCAGGTCGTTGTCGACGTTGACCGCGAAGCCGTGCGTCGTGACGCCGCGCGACACGTGCACGCCGAGCGACGCGAGCTTGCGGTCCGCGACCCAGACGCCGGTGTAGTCGGGCCCCTCGTCCGGGCGCGCGCGCGCGGCGACGCCCTCGTCGGCGAGAGCCGCGACGATCGCGGCCTCCATCGTGCGCAGGTGCGCGACGACGTCGTCGATGGCCATGATCGGGTAGCCGACGAGCTGGCCCGGGCCGTGGTAGGTGACGCGCCCGCCGCGGTCCACGTCGACGACCTCGATGCCCTGCGCCCGGTACCAGTCCTCGCCCATCGGCAGCTCGCCGGGCTGCGTGCGGCGCCCGCGCGTGTAGACCGGGGGATGCTCGAGCAGCAGCAGCGTGTCCGGCAGGTCGCCGGCCTGGCGCGCGTCGCGCAGGCGCTCCTGCAGCGCCAGCGCGGCGTCGTACTCGACCACGCCGAGGTGGCAGACCCACAGCTCTGGACGCGCGGCGCTACCCACCCGCCCAGGATTCCACGTGGCGCTTGACGGTCGCGAGGAACTGCGCCGCGAGCGCGCCGTCGAGCGCGCGGTGGTCCCACGACATGCACAGGTAGGCCATCGGGCGGATCGCGATCGAGTCGTTCCCGTCGGCGTCGGTCACGACGACCGGCCGCTTCACGATCGCCTCGAGGTCGAGGATCGCGACCTGGGGCTGGTTGATGATCGGCGTGCCGATCACGGCGCCGAATGCGCCCGGGTTGGTGATCGTGAACGTCCCGCCGCGGACCTCGTCAGGCGTCAGCGAGCGGTCGCGGGCGCGCGCGGCGACGTCCTTGATCCGCGCGCCGAGACCCTCGTGCGAGAGCTCCTGCGCCTTCGGGATGACGGGCACGATCAGCCCCTCGTCGCCGAGCGACACCGCGATCCCGAGGTTCACGTCGGCGTGCGTCGTGAGCGTCTCGCCCTCGAGCGTCGAGTTGATGCGCGGGTGCTCGCGCAGCGCGGCGATCACGCAGCGCGCGACGAACGGCAGGTAGGTCAGCCGCGCCGCGCGCCGGGCCGCGTCGATCCGGCTCATGTCGACCTCGACGATCGTCGTGCAGTGCGCCGCCGTCTGCAGCGAGCGCACCATGTGCTCGGCGATCGAGCGCCGCACGCGCGACAGCGGTTCCACGACGTCGTCGGGGGCCGGCGCCGCTGACGCCGGCGCCGCGACGGGCTCGGGCCGGTAGGGGCTCTCGATGTGCATCGGCGCCTCGGCCGGCGTCGTCACGGCCGCGCCGCCGTTCTCCGCGAGCGCCTGCAGCACGTCCTGCTTGCGCACGCGCCCCTCGCGACCGGTCCCCGCGATGCCCTCGAGGTCGAGGTCGTGTTCGGCCGCGATCCGCAGGACGACCGGCGAGTAGCGCCGCGGCCCGCGCGCGCGGGCCGGCACGCCCTCGCGAGCGCCGGCGCCCTCACCCTGTCGGGTGTCGTCTGTCGTCTGCCGTCCGTTCCCCACGACCGCAGGGACGACCGCCGGTGTCGGCGCGACCGCCGGTGTCGGCGCGACCGCCGGCGCCCCCGCAGCTTCCGCCCCCGTCGCGATGCGCGCCAGCACCGTCCCGACCGCCACCGTCTCGTCGACACCCACGAGGATCTCGCTCAGGTGGCCGCTCGTCGGCGCCGGTACCTCGGTGTCGATCTTGTCGGTCGAGATCTCGCAGACGGTCTCGTCGGCCTCGACCCAGTCACCCGGCTGCTTGCTCCACGCGACGATCGTGCCCTCGGCGACCGAGACGCCCATCTGGGGCATCGTCACGTCGACGACCGCGCCGGGGTCAGTAGGCGAGGAGCTCACGGCAGGCCTCCTTCACGCGGTCGACGGACGGGAGCACGGCCTGCTCGAGCGGCGGCGAGAACGGGATCGGGACGTCCGGGGTCGCGACGCGCACGACCGGACCGTCGAGGTCCTCGAAGCCGCGCTCGGCGATCAGCGCCGCGACCTGCGCGCCGGCCGCGCAGGTGGCGTTCGCCTCGTCGACGATCACGACCTTCGAGCAGCGGCGCACCGAGTCGAGGATCGCCGCCTCGTCGAGCGGCACGAGCGAGCGCAGGTCGAGCACCTCGATCTCCGCGCCGTCGATGTCGGCTGTGGCCTCGAGCGCGGTGTGCACCATCGCGCCGTAGGCGATCACGACGAGGTCGGAGCCGGGGCGCGCCACGCGCGCCGTCATCGGCGTCTCGTAGCGGCCCTCGGGCACGTCGCCCTTCACGCGGCGGTAGAGGTGCTTGTGCTCGAGGAAGATGACGGGATTGGGGTCCTTGATCGCGGCGCTGATCAGCCCCTTCGCGTCCTCGGCGGTCGAGGGCGCGAGCACCTTCAGGCCCGGCGCGTGCATGAACCACGCCTCGGGGTTCTGCGAGTGGAACGGGCCGCCGGAGAAGCCGCCGCCGCTCGGCAGGCGCACGACGAGCGGCACCGCGAGACCCTGGCGGTAGTACATCTTCGCGGCGACGTTGACGAGCTGGTCGAACCCGCAGGCGACGAAGTCGGCGAACTGCATCTCGCACACCGGGCGCAGCCCCTCGACCGCGGCGCCGATCGCGGTGCCGATGATGCCCGACTCGGCGAGCGGCGTGTCCATCACGCGGTCGGCGCCGAACTCCTCGATGAACCCGTCGGTGACCTTGAAGGCCCCGCCGAAGGCGCCGATGTCCTCGCCCATCAGGAAGACGCGCTCGTCGGCGCGCAGCTCCTCGCGCAGGCCGTCGGAGATCGCCTGCAGGTAGGTCATCGTGGCCATCAGCCCGCGACCTCCGCCGCGTCGCCGCGCGCGGCCGCGAAGCCGCTCCACGGCGCCTGGCCGTCGCCCAGGGGCTCCGGCTCGCCGCTGCAGAAGACGTCGCTCGTGGCGCTCGCCGGGTCGGGCATCGGCGAGGCCAGCGCGACCTCGACGGCGGCGTCGATCGTCGCCTTCACCTCGGCGCGCAACGCGTCGACGTCGGCGCCCAGCGCCGTCAGGCGCCGCACCTGACGATCGATCGGGTCGCGGCGGCGCCACTCCTCGACCTGCTCGGTGGGGACGTACTTCATGTCGTCGTGGGCGGCGTGCCCGTGCATGCGCATCGTGACGGCCTCGATCAGCGTCGGGCCGTGGCCCGCGAGCGCGCGCTCGCGGGCCGCGCGCGTGGCTTCGAACATGGCCTCGGCGTCGTTGCCGTCGACCGACACGCCGGGGAAGCCGTAGGCCTCGGCGCGCTGCACCGGGTCGACCGCGAACTGGCGCCCGGTCGGCGTCGAGTAGGCGTACTGGTTGTTCTCGAGCACGAAGATCACCGGCAGCGTCTGCACGCCGGCCCAGTTCATCGCCTCGTGGAAGTCGCCGCGCGAGGTCGAGCCGTCGCCGAACCACGTCAGCGCGCAGCGCGCCTCGCCGCGCAGCTTGAACGCCATCGCGAGCCCGGTCGCGACGATCATCATGTCGGGCAGCATCGAGACCATGCCGACGCAGCCGAGCGTGCGATCGCCGAAGTGGACGTTGCCGTCGCGCCCGCGCGTGAGCCCGTCGGCGCGCCCCATGTACTGCGCGAAGATGCGGGCGGGATCGACGCCGCGGATCAGGTGCGCGGCGAGGTCGCGGTGCAGCACGCAGAGCCGATCGCGGGGGCCCATCGCGAACGCCGCGCCCGCGGAGACGGCCTCCTGCCCGTGGCCGTCGTAGAACGAGCCGGGGACCTTGCCCTGGCGGTACAGCGTCATGGCACGCTCCTCGATGCCGCGCATCAGGAGCATGTAGCGGAGGAGCGCGACGCGGTCGTCCCGCGTCAGGTGCTCGGGTGCGGTGACGTCCTCCGCGGGCGTCGTCGCAGGAGCTGCGTTCGTTGCCATCTGGCGCGCTCTGCCCTTTCGTTCACTGGACCGGCTGCGGGGTCTCCGTCCGGCTCCCGTACGCGCGCGCCTTGCGGGGTCTCCGCGGCGCGCGCCGGTGGGTCAAGCGAGTATCGGTTCCAGGCCCTCGTTCCCTTTGCCTTGCACGACCAAACGTAGCGGGTTTCGAGGCCCGGTCCCATACGCTGGGCGAATGGCGACGGTCAACGTGCGACGCCTGCGCTGGCGCATGCGCGGCGCCTGGCTGTGGCCCTCGTTCGTCGCGGCGACGCTGCTCGAGGGCCTGCTGCTGCACGCGCGTCCGATCGCGGGCGATCGGACGGGGATCGTGCCCGGCGTGCTGCTCGCCGGGTTCCTCAACCTCGTCGCGGTCGCGGTGCTCGCGCCGCTGCTCGCGCGCGGCATCCGCAGCCGCCGGCGCGACCTGCCCCGCGTCGTCGCCGAGAACTACGCGGGGACGGCGCTCGTCGTGGCGGTCGGCGCCGGCCTGCTCGCGGCCGGCATCGCGCACCGGCCGGCCGTGCGCGCCGCGCACGAGCGCTTCGTGGCGCAGTCGGTCGCCGTGCACGGCTACGTGATGTCGCAGCCGTCGGCGGCGCCGTATCGCCCGGGGTTGCGACGGGCGAACACGATCGCGCTGCGCAAGTACGTGTACCGCACGTGCGTCCCCGGTCCGGACCCCAAGCGCCCGCTGTGCCTGATCGTCAACACGCGCCAGGACCCGCCGGGCATCCGCGTCGACGGCGACCGCGCGCCCAACGCGTCGCGCTAGGCCGCGGTCGCTAGAGCGCCAGCGCGAGCGGCTGCTCGAGCAGCTCGCGGATGCGGCGCAGGAACTCGGCGGCCGGCGCGCCGTAGAGGATGCGGTGGTCGCACGCGAGCGTCACGCCCATCGTGTGGCGCGCGACGAGCTCGCCGTCGCGCACGACCGCGCGCGGCTCGAGCGCGCCCACGGCGAGGATCGCGGCCTGGGGCGGGTTGATGACCGCGGTGAAGTTGGAGATCCCGAACATGCCGAGGTTCGAGACGGTGAACGTGCCGCCGGAGAGCTCGGGGGGCGTGACGACGCCGGCGCGCACGCGCTCCGCCAGCGCGCGCGCCTCGCGCGCGATCTCGCCGAGCGACTTCTGGTCCGCGTCGAAGACGGTCGGGACGACGAGCGCGTCCTGCGCCGCGACCGCGACGCCGACGTTGACGCGCGAGTAGAGCTCGAAGCGACCGTCCCGGTAGGCGCCGTTCGCGCGCGGGAACTCGCGCAGCGCGAGCGCGCACGCCTTCACGACCATGTCGTTGTACGAGGGCACGACGCCGTCCTCGCCGGCCACCGCCTTGAGCTGCGCGCGGAGCTCGACCGCGCGCTCCATGTCGATCTCCATCTCGAGCGTGAACTCGGGCACGGTCGCCTTGGACTCAGCCATCCGCCGCGCGATCACCTGCTGGGTCTTCGTCAGGTCCTCGACCCGGACCTCGCCCTTGGCGGTGCCGACGTCGCCCGCGCCGAGGCCGCTCACCGGGGCCGGGGGCGGCGGGGCGCCTGCCGGCCCTTGCGGGGCGGCCGACGCCACCGCCGCGGGCGCGGCGGGCGCTTGCGCCGGTGCGCCGCTCGCGGCGGCCTCGATGTCAGCCTTGACGATGCGCCCGCCCGGCCCGCTGCCGGCGAGGCCGGTGATGTCGAGCCCGAGCTCGCGCGCCATGCGGCGCGCGACCGGCGAGGCCTTGACGCGCCCGTTGCCGTCGGCCGCGCCGACCTGCGGCGCGGGGCGGACCGGGGGCGGTGCGGGCGCGGCCGGCGGCGTGGGTCCGACGGGCGCTGGCGGCTCGGCCGGCGCCGGTTGGGTCGGGCTGACGGGCGGTGAGGCCGTCGACTCTGCCGGCTGCGCCGCGGCGGCGCTCGGCGTGGCAGCCTCGGCCGGGGCGGTCGCGACCGCGGCGGGCGCGGCGGCGCCGGCGGTGGCAGCGACCGGCTCGCCGCCGCCGATGCGCGCGATCACGCCACCGACCGGGAGCGTGTCGCCCTCCTGCGCGAGCAGCTCGAGGACGCCGTCCTGGTCGGCCTCGTAGGTCATGTTCGCCTTGTCCGTCTCGATCTCGACGAGCTCCTCGCCGCGCCGCACCTCGTCGCCGGTGGCCTTCAGCCACTTGAGGATCGTGCCCTCCTCCATCGAGTCGGACAGCCTCGGCATGACGACGTCGGGCACGGCGGGACCTCTCGGAGGCGACGTGAACGGGAACCGCGTGCGGCAGCTGACCGCACGGCCAAGCCTACCTCTCGCCGCGCGCGGACTTGACACGGATAAGCGTTCGTGCAAACTTACCGTTAGTGGAAACTAACGAAGTGGTCCTCGATGCGCTCGGCGATGCCAGCAGGCGGGCGATCCTCGAGCTCCTCCGGTCCGGCCCCCAGCCGGTCGGCGAGCTCGCGAAGCGCCTGCCGATCAGTCGCCCGGCCGTCTCGCAGCACCTGCGGGTGCTCAAGGAGGCCGGGCTCGTGACGGAGCGGGCGGCCGGCACGCGCCGGCTGTACCGACTGGAGCCCGCGGGCTTCGCCGTCGTGCGCGACTACTTCGAGAGCTTCTGGACAGCGGCCCTCGCCAACCTCAAGGCGCTGGCCGAGGACGACGAACGAGGGAGATCCTCATGAGCAGTCAGGCAGCGACCGCATTCGCGGTCGAGCAGTCGGTGCAGATCGCGGCCCCGCGCGAGCGGGTCTTCGCGCTGCTGTCGGACCGGGCGGAGCTCGCGCGCTGGATGCACGTCACCGCGTTCGAGCCGCGCGTCGGCGGGCGCTTCGAGATGACGGCCGGCGAGTGGGTCGCCCACGGCGAGATCACCGAGATCGACCCGCCGCGCACCGTCGCCTACACCTGGGACTGGCGCAACCAGCCCCTGGGCGTGCGCACCGAGGTGCGCTTCGACCTCGAGGAGGACGGGCAGGGCACGCTGCTGCGGCTCACCCACACGGGGTTCGCCGACGCCGAGCAGCAGACGAGTCACACGCAGGGCTGGGGGAACTACCTCGGCCGCCTGCACATCGTCGCCGAGGGCGGCGACCCCGGTCCCGACAAGTACATGGAGCAGTGAGGC
>DAIOGP010000026.1:5351-10622 GCA_036745135.1 Solirubrobacteraceae bacterium | reverse complement strand
GCGCCGCGCGCCGAGCCTGCTGCGGTCGGCGCGGCCGATCGGCGAGCCACTGACCGTGGGCGGCCTCTCGCCGGAGCTCGGGGCGGCGCTCACGCGTGCGACGCGCCGCGCCGGGCGCCCGTTCGTCGCGGCCCCGGCCGGCGCGGGGCTCGACTTCCCCGTGCAGACCCTCGTTCCCGGCGCGTCGGTGGCGGTCGGCTTCGCGAGCGGCGACCTCGACGTCGGCGGCGTCGGCACGGTCAGCTACGTCGACGGCGCGAACGTCTGGGCCTTCGGCCACCCGCTCGAGAACGCCGGCGCGCGCTCCTTGCTGCTGCGCGACGCCTACGTCTACGGCGTGATCGACAACCCGGGCACGGGCGACCAGGGCACCTCGTACAAGCTCGCCGCCGCGGGCCACGAGCTCGGCACGCTCACCAACGACGCGCCGAACGCGATCGTCGGCCGGATCGGTGCGCTGCCGCCGCTGGTCCCGCTGAGCGTCTTCGCGAAGGACCTCGACAGCGGCCGCACGCGCGGCATCACGACGCTGGTGGCCGACGAGAGCGGCGTGGACTGGCCGGGCGGTGACGCGATCGACCTCGTCGGCGAGCTCGCGCTGGCGCAGCAGGCGACGACGATCCTGCGCGGCGTCCCCGAGCGCCAATCGGGGCGGCTGTGCGTTCGCTTCGAGCTCGAGGAGCTCCAGCAGCCGCTGCGCTTCTGCAACCGCTACGTCGGCGAGGGCACGCTCCCCGAGGACGCATTCGGCACGCTGGTCGACCAGTACATGGCGGTCGACTTCGGGCAGGCGGCGAACCTGATCTCGAGCTACGCGCCCGCGCGGCTGCACGTCACGAAGGTGCAGGTCAGCCTGGCGCTGCGGCGCGGCCTCGCGCTGGCGTATGCGCTCGCCGGCTGGGCGCCGCGCACGGTCCGGGCGGGCGACAAGGTGCCGATCCGCCTGCGGGTCCAGCGCGTGCGCGCCGCCGCGCGCACCCTGCGCTTCACGCTGCGCGTGCCCCGCGACACGGCTCCGGGTCGCCACGTCCTCACGCTCGTCGGGACCGCCGCCGACCAGACCGACGACCTCGGCGGCGCGGACCTGATCAGCCTCGTGCTGGGCGAGCTCGACCCGTCGTCGTCCGGAGGCGATCCCGGGGCGCGCTCGCTCGACGAGCTCCAGCAGAGCTTCGAGAGCGTCGGGCGCTGGGACGGCGTGCGCGGCCGGATCGACCGCGGCGACTGGTTCCCCGCGCTCCGCGATCCGCAGCTGCGGATCGCCGGACGGTTGAAGCTCGCGCTCAACGTCGTCCGCTGAGCGGCAGCGGGCGATCCGCGGCGCCGCGGACCGAGCGCTCGGGCCCGACGACCAGGCTCAGCCGAGCCGGTTCTCGATCCCGATCGGAGCCGGCGCGCCGTCGTTGACGCCCGTGGGCGCGTCGGCCGGCGCGTCGGCGGGGGCCTCGACGCCCAGCGCCTGGGCCAGCTCGCCGGTCTCGTACATCTCGGTGACGATGTCGCAGCCCCCGATCAGCTCGCCGCCCGCGAACAGCTGCGGGATCGTCGGCCAGCCCGAGATCGCGGAGAGCTCCTGGCGGATGCGCGGGTCCGGCAGCACGTCGACGGCCGCGAAGCTCGCGCCCAGCGCCTCCAGCGCCGCGACGGTGCGCGCTGAGAAGCCGCATGCGGGGGCCTGCGGGTTGCCCTTCATGAACAGGATCACGGGGTGCTCGGCGATCGCCTGCTGGATCGCGTCGCGGATCTCGGGCGTATCGGTCATGGAATCCTCACTCGGCGGTCGTGGTCTTGATCGAGAGCGCGTGGATCGGGCCGCCGACCTCCGCGCCGAAGACGTCGTAGACGAGCTGGTGCTGCTGGATGCGGCTGAGCCCCGCGAACGTGGGCGCCGCGACGGTGGCGCGGAAGTGGTCGCCACCGCCGGTGAGGTCCTCGACCTCGGCGCGCGCGCCGGGGATCGCGGCCTCGATGCGGCGCTTGAGCTCCTCCGCCTGGGGCATGCCCATAGCGTAGTGAGTCGGCGGACCGGCTCAGCCGCCGGACTCGCGCAGCCGGCGCTCGAGGCGGCGGCGCAGGCGCGGGTGCATCACGTACCAGTTGCGACCGCCCGCGGCGGGCTGGGCGAGCTCGCCGAGCTCGCCGGCGGCGGCGGCGAGCACGGCCGGCGCGACGAGCCGCGCGACCTGGTCGAAGGCGCGCTCGCGCGCGTCCTCGATCGAGCGCGCCCCTGCGAGGTCGAGCGGGCGCTCGAGCAGCACGGGCCCGGTGTCGATCCCCGCGTCGATCCGGTGGACCGTGCCGACGACGGGCTCGCCGTTGGCGAGCGCCCATTCGACGACGTTCATGTTGCGGTAGTCGGGGAGCTTGCCGGCGTGGGCGTTGACGACGACCAGGCCGGGGATCCCGAGCACCGGCTCGCGGAAGATCCCCGCGCCGGCATTCACCAGGTAGCGGACGCCGAGCCGCCGCAGCAGCGCGGCCGTGGCGTCGCTGTTGAGCTCGCGCGTGCGATGCACGGTCGGCGCGGCGGTGGCCGCGGGCGCGCCCGGGGCGCCCTGGCCCGCGGCGGCGCCCCGCGCGCCGCGTCGTCGCGCCACGCGCCACGCGGCGGTGAGCTTCGGTCCCAGCACGCGCGTCGCCATCAGCAGCCGGTGCCGGCGCCACTCCGCCAGCAGGCGCGCCCGCGGTGAGACGACGATCAGGCTCGCCGGGTGGACGCCGTGCTCGGCGAAGCCGGCCTGGAGCGACTCCAGGAAGGCGCTGCGCGGGTTGTTCGTGATGAAGGCGATCTGGGCGTCGAGCTCGCTCACGCCGGCTCCTCGCCAATCGCCGCGCGCACGAGCAGGAGCAGGTCGATGAAGTACTTGGTCGCCCACGACGGGTACTTGAGCGGGCAGTAGAGCCCCCAGACGGGGTACGAGCCGGCGATCGCGCCGCGCCGATCGCGGCCGACGCCGTTGAGGTGCTGGACGTAGGCCAGGAAGTCGACGAGCTTCAGCGAGGCGTTGAGGTAGCGCGGATCGTCGGTGCGCGCGTGCAGGCGCATCAGGATGATCCCGAGCTGGGCGACACCGGTCAGGCAGACGAAGCGCACCGTCGGCTTCCAGTCCGCGTCCAGCCGGCCGTACAGCCGCGGCCAGATCTCCGCGCGGTGCATCAGCGCGTCGGCCGCGCGCCGCCCCGCGTCGACGAAGCGCTCGTCGCGGACGAGCTCGCCGGTCTCGATCAGGCCGTCGGCGGTGTAGCAGATCGTGTGCGTGATCGGGGCATCGTTGAAGTACGGGCTGTTGTCGCAGAGCTCGAACCAGCCGTTCTCGTGCTGGTGGCCGAGCACGAACTCGCAGCTGCGGATCGCGGCGTCGGTGAAGCGCGCGTCGCCGGTCGCGCTGCCCAGGCTCGCCAGCGGGGCGGCGACGTAGCTGTCGTACACGCGTCGCATGCCCTTGAAGTTCGCCTTCGCCCAGCTCCCGTCCGGCTCCTGGTTGGCGACGATCCACTCGCCCGCGCGCACGGCGGCGTCGAGGTGGCGCTGCTCGCCCGTCTCCGCGTGCGTGCGCAGCAGGCCGCGAATCACCTGGCCCGTGTTGAACACGACCGGCGGCTGCCCGTCGCCTTCGTAGCCGCCCTCCCAGGCGCCGCTCGGCTGCTGGATCCGCAGCTCCCAGTCCGCCATCCGCAGCGCCCGGTCCGCCAGGTCGTCGCGGCCGAACGCGCGGTGCGCGTCCCAGAACGTCGGGATGATGTAGCCGGTCACCTCGGGGTAGCCGGTCGTCCAGTCGTAGAACTCGAAGCAGCCCACGCCGCCGGTGCCGACCGCGTCCTGCGCGTGGCACAGCCACCCGAGCGCCGCGTCCGCGAGCCCGTCGAGCTCGAGGCCCTGGCGGTCCACGTAGTCCAGCCACGGCTGCCCGAGGGTCAGGCTGAGCGCGTTGCGTCCCATCACGGCCGCGTTGGGCGGCTGCAGCAGGCTCGCGGACTTGCGCAGCAGCTGGGGGAGATGGCGGGCGAGGATCTCGACGTTGCTCATGGGGCGCGGGATTGTAGGTCGGCGGCGCCGCGATCGGCGTCCCTGCCGGCGAACCGGCGCCAGGCCGAGCCTCGCCCGGGCCATTCCGGAGCCTGGGCGATCCCTGGCCGAGCGCGCCCCGTGGACCGCTATATTTGATGAAGCGCTGGGCCCGATCCTCGAGGCGCCGGCGGTCTGAGTCGAGATCCACAGCAGGAGCGCACACCATGATCACGTTCACCGACAAGGGCGCCGAGAAGGTCCATGAGTTCCTCGCCGGGCAGTCCGGGGCGACCGAGACCGCCGGTCTGCGCGTCGCCGTGCGCGGGGGCGGCTGCTCGGGCTTCCAGTATTCGCTCGCGTTCGACGAGCAGCACGACGGCGACACCGTGTTCGAGAGCCACGGCCTGCGGCTGCTCGTCGACACGGCCAGCCTGCCCTACGTGCAGGGCTCGACCGTCGACTACGTCGAGAGCCTCCAGGGCGCCGGCTTCCAGGTCAACAACCCGAACGTCGTCGCGGCCTGCGGCTGCGGCTCGTCGTTCCGCGTAGCGGACGAGCACGAGGTCTCGGCGGTCTAGGCGCGGCGGGCGGGCGCTGCTCGCCGCCGCCGCGCTCGCGCTCATCGTCGCGGCGGTCGCCGCGCTGGTTCACGCCGGCCGCGACGCCGACCGCGCGGGCCGGGTCCGGTCCGCGCCGGCGGCGGGCCTGGCGATCGGCATCACCGAGGCGAACCCGAACCTCGTCTGGAGCCGCGCCGCGCGTCCCGCGCTGCCGGGCGGCTTCGCTCCGTGGCGCGATCGCCTTGCCGCGCTGCGTCCCGACTACTACCGGCTCGTCGTCGACTGGTCGGTTGTCCAGCCGCGGGCCGATGCGCCACCGGACTTCGACCAGCCGCAAACCGGCTGTCTCCGCGCACGCCCGCCATGCGCCGCCTACGGCGGCGTGCGCGAGCAGCTGCGGGCCGTGCGCTCGCAGCAGCGGGCGCAGGGCGGCAACGCCGTGGTGGTCGTGCTCAGCCGGATGCCCGCGTGGGCCGCGGCGCCCGCCGGCGACGGGTGCGGGGAGCGCGGGGCGCCCTACCAGGCGCGCGCGCTCCGGCCGGCCGCGCGCGCGGCCTATGGGCGCCTGATCGCGAGCCTGCTCGCGCTGGGGCGGGACGAAGGCGTCGAGCTGCCGTGGTGGAGCGCGTGGAACGAGCCCAACCACCCCGGGTTCCTCGTGCCCCAGCGCGCGCGCTGCAGCGTCTCTTCCTGGATGCCGAA
>DAIOGP010000026.1:0-5341 GCA_036745135.1 Solirubrobacteraceae bacterium | reverse complement strand
CCACGCGCCTACGTCGCGCTCGTGCGCGCGCTGCGCGCCCAGCTCGACGCGGCCGCGGCGGCGCAGCAGGTCGTGCTCGGCGAGCTTGCCGGCTACGCCGCGCCGCGCCCGGTCGCCACGGCCGCCGACGAGTTCGCGCGCGCGCTCCCGCGCGACGTCGTCTGCGCCGCGCCGGTCTGGGCGCAGCACGCCTACGTCCGTCCACCGCGGCCGGGGGAGGACTTCGCGGCCGATCCGGCGCTCGCCGGCAGCCCGGAGCTCCTGCAGCGGGTCGAGCGCGCGCTCGACGCCCACGGCTGCCCGCGCCGGCACCGCATCTGGATCACGGAGACGGGCACGGGCGGCGCGCGCGCCGGGGCCGAGCGCCCGAACGACCCGGCGAGCCTGCGCGCCGGCTGCCGCGCGCTGAGCGCCGCGCTCGCCGCGTGGGACAGCGATCCGCGCGTCGACGCGGCGTTCCAGTACACGTTCCGGGAGGACGACCTGTTCCCCGTCGGGCTCGCCGACACGGCGCTGACGCGGACCTACCCGGCGTACGCCGCATGGCTGGCGTGGAGTGGGGGCGCGCAGGCCGCGTCGGCCGCGAGCCCGAGCGCCGCCTGCGGCTGAGCGGACCCGGGCGCGCCGCCGTGCGGCTGCGCGGACACGGGCGCAGGTCGAGCGGACCCGGTCGGCGCCGCGTCGCCGGCCGATCCGGGATTAGGTCCCCGGCTCGTTGGCGAGCGAGCGCCAGAGGTAGCGGCAGGCGACCGTCCGCCACGGGCGCCACGGTGCCGCGAGCGCCTCGAGCTCGGCGGGCGCCGGGAGAGCCGGCAGCGCGTAGGCGCGCTCGACCGCGCGGCGGATGCCGAGGTCGCCGGTGGGCAGGACGTCGGGCCGCTCGAGCTGGAACATGAGGAACATGTGCGCCGTCCACTCGCCGAGTCCCTTGACGGCCGTGAGCTCGGCGATCACGACGTCGTCCGGAAGCTCGTCGAGGCGCTCGAGCTCGAGCTCGCCGTCGCGCACGTGCTCGGCGAGCGAGCGCAGGTAGGCGACCTTCGCCCGCGAGAGGCCGACCGCCGCGCGCAGCTCCTCCGGCTCCTCCGCAAGGACCTCGGCCGGCAGCGGCGTGCGGCCGCCGAACCGCTCGCACAGGCGCCCGTAGATCGCCCGGGCGGCGGTCGTCGAGAGCTGCTGCCCGACGATCGCGCGCAGCAGGGCCCCGTAGTGGTCGGCCGGGGCGATGCCCGGCCGGGGCGGCGGCGCATCTGCGCCGAGCGCGTCGATCAGCGCGCCGAGCACCGGATCGGCGCCGCGCAGGTGGCTGACGGCGACGGCGTGGGAGGCCGGCGGGCCGGCCACGCTCAGACCTGGCCCTCCACGGCGCCGGGCACCCCGGTGTTCGTGGAGTACTTCGGCTGCAGCTTCGTGTCGGGTCGGATGTGGTGCACCGCCTGGGCCACGGCGATCGCCGCCTCGCTGAAGCCGGTCGCGATCAGCTTGAGCTTCCCGTCGAAGGTCGTGATGTCGCCGCACGCCCAGACGCCCTCGAGGCTCGTGCGCATCACCTGGTCGACGACGATCGCGCCCTTGTCGATCGCGAAGCCCCATTCCTTGAGCGGACCGAGCGCCGTCTTGAAGCCGAGCTGGAGGAGCACCGCGTCGCACCCGACCTCGAGCACCTCGTCCTCGTCGTCGGAGTGGAAGATCGTCACGCGCTCGATGCGGCCGTCGCCCGCGACGTCGCTGATCTGGAACGGGACGCGCACGTCGATCCGGCCGGCCTGCGCGGCCTCGAGCACCTGGTTGACCGTCACCTCGTGCGCCCGGAAGCCCTCGCGCCGGTGCACGAGCGTGATCCGGTCGGCGACGTCGAGCAGGTTGACGACCCAGTCGCAGGCGGAGTCCCCACCCCCGATGATCATCACCCGCTTGCCGGCGAACTCCGATTTGTCGCCGACGAGGTAGTGCGCGCCGCGGCCCTCCCACGGCGCCATGTCGTACCCCGGCAGGCGCTTGGGCTCGAACGCGCCGTGCCCGCCGGCGACGATCACGGCGCGCGAGCGCAGCTCGCCCGCGCTCGTTCGCAGGACGACGAGCGAGCGCTCCGGCGCGTCGGGGTCGGGCTCCCAGGCGATCGTCTCGGCCGTCGTCTCGAGGTGCACCGGGACGTCGAACTGCTCGAGCGCCTGGGCGCGGAGGCTCTCGACGAGGTCCTTGGCGAGCACGCGCGGGTGGCCCGGCACGTCGAAGATCCACTTCTCCGGGTAGAGCGTCGTGAGCTGGCCGCCGATGTCGGGGAGCGAGTCGATGATGCGCGCCGAGGCCTCGCGCATGCCGGCCCAGAACGCGGTCGAGAGACCCACCGGCCCCGCGCCGATGATCGTGATGTCGCGGACCTCGTCGAGGTCGCGCGCGAGCTCGAGCGCGTTGCTGCCCATGGTTCAGCCCGGCAGCGGCGCCGACAGCGCGGCGCCGTCGAGTGCGCCCAGCGCTCGCTCCACGGACGCGGCGATGCACGTGAAGGTCGGCGTGTCGCGCAGCGTGAACGCGCTGCCCTCGGTCGTGCGCAGGCGCTGGACCAGGTCGAGGAAGTCGCCCGGGTCGTCGGTCTCGAAGGCGACCACGAACTCCTGGTCGTCGAGGCCGAACGAGTAGCTCGTGTTGAGGTCCACGGACGGGTACTCCTTGCCGACGCGGATGTGCTCCTGCATGATCCGCCAGCGCTCATCCGCCGGCAGCGCGTACCAGGCGCGCGTCTTCACGAACGGGTAGACGAACAGGTACTTGCTGTGTCCGGGACGGACCTCGAGCCGCGACTCGTCCGAGTACTCGGAGACCTTCGTCATGGCGAGGAACGAGTACGGGACGGTCGCCCACCCCATCAGGCCGCTCTGCGCGAGCACGACGTGGAACTCGTGGATCACGTCGAGGCTGACGCTCTGCGTGAGCAGCATCAGGTCCGCGTCGCCGCGCGTGCCGACGAGCGAGAAGCTGCGCAGCAGCCGCCCCTCGGCCTCGGTGAAGTCCTCGCAGGCCGCGAGGAACTCGCGCTTGTCGTGCGCGCGGCGCTCGGCGTCGAGCCGACGCCACGCCGGGTCGAGCTTCAGGAACGTGTACTTGACGAAGTGGCGCGAGGGCATCCGGAAGCCTGGCGCCGCGCGTCGTTGCGGGGTGGCGCCGGTCTCGCGAACTATAGTCACGGCGATGCTCCGGTCCGGCCTCGTGGCGGCGCTGTGCGGGCTCGCGCTGTTGCCCGCCGCCGCTGCGGCAGAGCCGCGGGCGCTGATCGTCTTCCTGCCCTCCGCGCGCGCGCCGGCGCCCTCCGGCGAGCTCGCCGCACCGACGAGCGCTGGGGCTCCGGCGCGCGACTGGCGCTCGGCGCTGCTCGGCTCGCTGGGGCGGCGACCGCGGCTCGCCGTCGGCTGGCTCAGCCCGATCCAGGGGCGCTCGACGGGCACGCAGGCGCTGCTCGACATCACCCAGGGTGCACGCATCTCGCGCTCGGTCTACGCGCCCAAGCAGGAGCCGCGTCTGGCGCTTGTCCGCTCCGGCGCGTCGGGGTCGATCGCCGGCTGGAGCGCGGCCGTCGCGCGGGCGCGTGGGGCGCCGGCGACGCTCGTGCCCGGGCTGCTCGCGAGCTCGATCCCGGGCGGCGCGGCGTTCGTCGGTGCGGGCGGTGGCCGCCACCGCGAGGCGGTCGCCGCGGCCGACCGCGCCGGGCGCGTCGCGCGGGTGTCGATCGGCGCGCGGTCGACGCTGGTCGCGCGGGCGCTGGCGCAGCTGCGCCGGCAGCGGCTCGTCGTCGTCGCCCTGCCGCCCGGACGTGGATGGGGGCGGGCGCTCGATCGGCTGCTCGCGGCGCGCGCGCCCGACGAGCTGCTCGTCGCGCTCGAGAGCCCGCCGGAGCGGCGCGGCGCCCGCCTGCTGCCCGTGGCGCTCGCGACCGACGGCCGACCCGGTGAGCTGACCTCGGCGAGCACCCGTCAGGAGGGGCTCGTGGCGGGCATCGATCTGCTGCCGACCGTGCTGCGGCGGCTCGGCCTGCCGGTGCCGGACGCGGTCAAGGGGCGCCCGATCCGCTCCGAGGGCACGCGCGACGTGTCGGCGCTGCGGCGGTTCGAGGCGCGGTTGCGCGTCGTGTATCCGCGGCGCATGCCGGCGCTGCGGACGCTGCTGCTCGCGCTGCTCGCGATCGTCGCGGCGCTCGCGGCGGCGCGTGGGCGCCGCGGCCTGCGGGTCGGGCTGCGGCTCGCGGGACTCGCCGTGCTGTGGCTGCCCAGCGTGCTGCTGGCGACGGCGGCGCTCGCGCCGGGACGCCGGGTCGAGCTCGCGTTGGTCGCCCTGCTGCCGCTGCTCCTCGCCGCCGTCACCGACCTGCTGGTTTCGTGGCCGCGCGGACCGCTCGTGCCGGCCGCGGTCGGCCTCGGCGCGCACGCCGTCGACCTCGCGTTCGGCTCGCCGCTGATCGCGCGCTCGCTGCTCGGGTCCAACCCGGCCTTCGGGGCGCGGTTCTACGGCGTCGGCAACGAGCTCGAGGCCGTGCTTCCCGCCCTGCTGCTCGTCGGCGTGGCGGCCGCGCTCGGCTCGCGGCCACGCTCGCGCGGCGCGGCGTCGGCATTCGCGTTCGCGGGGCTGGCGCTCGGCGTCGTCGTCGGCTGGGGCCGGCTCGGCGCCGACGTCGGCGGCGTCGTGACGATCGCCGCCGGCGCCACGGCAGCCGCGACCCTCGCGCTGCCGGGCGGGAGCGTCCGCCGCGCGCTCGCGCTCGCCGCCGGCGTGCCGCTCGTCGCGCTCGTGGCGCTCGCGCTGCTGGACGCCGTGACGGGCGCCGACAGCCACTTCGCGCGCGCGCTCCTCGGCGCCCGGCGCGGGGGCGACCTCGGCGACACGCTCAGCCGGCGCACGCAGCTCGCCTGGCACTCGCTGTGGCGCGGGCTGATGCCGCTCGCGACGGCGCTCGCGGTGGCGGGGATCGCGTACGCCACCGCGAACGCCCGGCGCGTGTACGCCCCGCTCGGCGATGCGCCGGCGTGGCGCGCCGGGCTGGCGGGTGGCGCGGTGGCCGCCGTCGCCGGTGCGCTCGCGAACGACTCGGGCCCGGTCCTGCTCGTGATCACCACGTTCGCGCTGTGCTTCGCCACGCTGTACGTGCGCGGCGCCCCCGCCGCCGAGGGACGCGCCGCCGCCGCGGAGGCGGGCGCTTCGCCGCCCGCGATCGAGCGCACGGAGCAGCCCGCATGAAGCGCACGGAGCAGCCCGCATGAACGGCCCCGCCGCGCGCCGCGGACGGGCAGAGCCGGGTGCCGATCGCCGTCGCCCGCTCGCGCTCGCGGCCGCGTTCGTCGTCGCGAGCGGC
>DAIOGP010000025.1:0-10676 GCA_036745135.1 Solirubrobacteraceae bacterium | reverse complement strand
CTGCGCTGCCTGCAGCGTGGCCTGGACCTGGCCCTGGTAGGCGGCCAGATCGCCCTCCAGGTGCTTGCGCTGCTCGCGCGTCGAGGCGAGCGCCTCGGCCTTCGCGCCGCGCGACTGCGCCCAGCTGGACTGCTTGGACTCGAGCTGCTGGCGCACGCCCGCGATCTCGTCGCGCCGCGCCAGGATCGCGGCCGCGACCCGCTGCGAGCGCTGCTCGAGCCCGGCGAGCCGCTCGGCCGATGCCGCCGACTCGGCCTTGGCGGACGACACCGCGCGGATGACCCGCTGGTCCTGGCGCGAGATCCGGCGCATGAAGTCGGTGCGCTCGATCAGCTCGGCGAAGCCGTCGGCCTGGAGCAGCACCGTGATGATGTCGGGCTCGCCCGCCTTGTAGATCTGCACGAGGCGGTCGGCGAGCAGCCGGCGACCCTGCGCGAGCCGGGCGCGCAGGCGCACGAGCCGCGCGCGCTCCTGGCGCAGGACGTTCTGGATCCGGATCAGCTCCGCGCGTTTGACGTCGAGCTGCGACTGGACGCGAGCCTCGTGCGCCTGCAGGCGCGAGATGTCGCCCTGGATCGCGTCGATCTTGCGCGTCCAGCCGGAGATCACGGTCGTCAGGACGCGCTCGCGCGCCTTCTTCGCGCCGATCTTCGCCTGCGTGTGCCCGATCTTGGACTGCAGGTTCTGGGCGCCGGCGGGCGCCCCCTGGGAGACGAGCGGCACGACGGCCCACAGGACGAGCGGGACCGCGGCGCTCACGATCAGGACGCGGGCGCGCATGGACATCGGGACCCTAGGCCCGCGCATCGGCCCGGGTCAATTCGCGCGGCGGAGTTATGGCGACACTGTCCATGGCGGTCGGCCTGCGGGGTTAGCTGACGGGCTCGCGCGGATCGCGCTACGCCGCCAGCAGGCGGCGATTCGCCCCGAGAGGAACCTGGATGGGTCCCCCGCTTCCTCGCAACGTGCGGGGAATTCGGCCGTTCGGCAGGCTACCAGCTTCGCGCGCCGGCCGGCCTTAGAGGCGGCTTACGCGCTCTGCGACAATCCACCGACATCCGTCCCAGGAGGATCAGCTCGATGGCACGCCCCACGACCTTCGGCCGCGACACCGGTCTCCAGCTGCGCATGGCGCTGACCATGTTCCTGCTCGGCGGCGTGTACGTGGTCTTCATCTCCGTGCTGCTCGCGGCGGGCGTCGGCGCCATCGTCGTCGCGTTCATCGCCGGCGCGCTCCTGCTCTTCCAGCTGTTCGCCTCCGACAAGCTCGCGCTGCGGGCCGCCGGCGCGCGCGAGGTCACGCCCCAGCAGGCGCCCGAGCTGCACGCGATGATCGATCGCCTGTGCGTGCAGGCCGACCTGCCCAAGCCGCGCGTCGCGATCGCCGAGACCGACATGCCCAACGCGTTCGCGATGGGGCGCTCGCCGAAGCACGCGACCGTCTGCGCGACAACCGGCATCCTGCGGCTGCTCACCCCCGCGGAGCTCGAGGGCGTGCTCGCCCATGAGCTCACCCACATCCAGAACCGCGACGTGGTGGTGATGACGATCGCGAGCTTCTTCGCGACGGTCGCCTCGTACATCATGCAGTTCGGGTTCTACGGCGGGATGGGCTCCTCGGACAACGACGGCGACGGCCCGGGCATCCTCGGCCTGATCGCGGTCTCGTTCCTGGTCTACGCGATCTCGTTCCTGCTCCTGCAGGCGCTGTCGCGCTACCGCGAGTTCGCCGCCGATCGCGGTTCCGCGATCATCACCGGGCGCCCGAGCGCGCTGATCTCGGCGCTGATGAAGATCAGCGGCGGGATGGAGCGGATCCCCGCGCAGGACCTCCGCGCCTCGTCCGAGCTCGCCGCGTTCTACATCTTCCCCCCGAAGGCCGGCCGCTCGCTGGCGAACCTGTTCTCGACGCACCCGCCGATGGAGAAGCGGATCGCGGCGCTCCAGCGCCTCGAGGCGCAGCTCCAGGGCACCACCACGACGCCGCTCGCCGCCTAGCATGGGCCTGATCGACGTCATCACCGGCAAGCGCAAGCTCAAGGCACCCGCGCCGGACCGGCTGTTCGCGATGTCGACGGCGTACGTGACGCTGCAGACGTCGCTCGAGCTGACCTCGCGCGGGGTCGCCGCGATCGTCTTCCAGCCGCTCGCGACCGCCGACTTCATGGCGATCGTCAAGGACATGGAGGAGGTCGTGCGCGGCACGTCGGCCGACTCGGGGACGACGGTCGACACCCAGGACGACAGCTACGGCTACCGCTGGATGCTGCTCCACGACGACGACTTCGACGACCTCGTCGTGGGGCTCAACGCCGTGAGCAGCGCGCTGGAGGCCGGGGGGTACGGCGAGCGCGTGCTGTGCGCGGTGTTCGCGTTCGAGACGGCGCGCAAGGCGCCCGCCTACTGGATCTACAACTACAAGCGCGGCGCGTTCTACCCGTTCGTGCCCGGCGCCGCCGACCAGCAGCGCGACAACGAGCAGGAGCTGCGCCTCAAGGCGCAGATCGGCGCCGAGCTGCCGCTCGAGCCCGAGCTCGAGCGCTGGTTCCCGCTCTGGGGCATCCCGATCTGAGTCGCGGCGCGGCCGCACGGTCGCGCACCGTCAGAAGTCGCGGTCCACGCCGCCTGTCTCGGCCGCGGGCGCGCCCGCGGCCGGGTCCGGCTCAGTCCGGGATCAGGCCGTCGCCCGTGAACTCCGCCGCGGCCTCGGCGAACGAGGTGTCGGACGGCGGCAGGATGACGGCGGACTCGGTGAGCTCGTCGTCGCCCAGCGGCGCGCCCTCGCGGCGCACGAGCTCGAGCATCTGCGCGAAGTACTCGTGGAAGCCGGCCTCGTCGCCGGCCTCGACGGCCGCCACGGCGGCGTTGTCGAGCTCGTTGAGGCGGGCCCGCAGGCCGTCGTCGGCGAGGCGGTACTGCCCCTCGGTCGCGATGCGCACGATCATGCAGTCTCTCCCTCGGTGGGGCCCGGGGCGGGCTCTGCGCCGGGCGGCGGGGCGATCGCCGGGGGGGCGCTGCCGCCGCCGACCTCGGTCTTGAGCTTCGCGAGCTCGTCGTCGACGGAGCTCGCCGTCGTGAGCTGGGCGAGCTGTCGGTCGATGTCGTCCTGGCCCGAGCCCAGCTGCGTGATGTCGTCGAACGTGCCCGCCTGCTCGAGCTCCTCGACGGCCTGGGCACGCGCGCGCATGTTCTCGGTCTTGTCCACGGCGCGCTGCATTGCGAGCCCGACGTCCGCCATCTCCTCGCCCACCCCGGTCGCGGCCTCGGAGATCTTGACCTGCGCCTCGGCGGCCGAGTACTGGGCCTTGATGACTTCCTTCTTGGTGCGGAAGGCGTCGATCTTGGAACGCAGCTTGGCCTCGTTGTCGGTGAGCGCCTGCTGCTGGCGCTCGAGCTCGGCGATCTGCGGATCGAGCGACTGGAGCTCGTTCTGGCACAGCTGCTTGCGCTCGAGGGCGGCGCGCGCGAGCTCCTCGTTGCCGGCGGCGAGCGCCTGGCGCGCCTGCGTGTCGAGCTTGACCACCTGCTGCTCGAGCTTCTCGGACTGCAGCTGGAGGCGCTTCTTCGAGGTGACGACGTCGGCGATGCCCTTCTTGACGTTCTGGAGCAGCTCGATCTGCTTCTGGTAGCTGTACTCGAGCGTCTCGGCCGGGTCCTCGGCGCGGTCGAGCATCTTCGAGACCTTCGCCTTGATCACGGTGGACATGCGCCCGGACAGGCCGGCCATCTCTCGCTCCTTCGCCTCGACGGTTGCTGCGGACAGCGGTGCGGGGCGAAGCCTAGCCCACGAGGCTCGCCGACCGGCCTACAGGCCGTCGGGATGGCGCGCGACGAAGCCGCGGCTCGAGCGCCGCTGGAGGTTCCAGCGCGGCCCGCGCCCGCCGGAGCCGCTCGTGTCGAGCCGCAGACCGGCGATGACGATGTACGCGTGGCCCGGGTTGGTGAAGACGGTCATCCATTGGCCGCGCCCCGGCACGCCCCAGCGCATGAGCCCGCCCGACGGGAGCGGACTCGGGATCGCGTCGGCGCCGTGCAGGGCGAAGGAGACGGTGCCGGAGCAGTCGTAGGCGGTGTCGATGAAGCTCGTCTTGTGCCCGCCGCCCAGTCGGTAGGGCTTGCCCTGGAGGGCGTTGCCGGCGGCGATCGCCGCCTTGACCTCCTCCGGCGCGTCCATCGGCGCGTGCGCCACGCCGTTGATGAGCTGGGCGTTCGGCGTCGGCACCAGGGGCGCCGACGCAGGGGCGCTCAGATCCGTGTACCCGGCGCCGCCGTCCGCGCCCGCGGCCGCGCCGCCGTCGGTCGCCGCGCGCCGGGGCGTCGCCGCGTGGGCGAACGCCGGGCAGACTGCCAGCGCAAGGACCGCGATCAGCATCAGGGCACGTGCCCGCATTCCAACCTCTTTCGTCGGCCTGCGGGGTTAGCTGACGGGCTGGCGCTGAAAGAGCCTGCGCCTCTCGCGGCTGAGCGCGAGATTAGCCCCTGAACTTTGGGTCCCCCGCTCCCCGGCGCATGACCGGGGATTCGGCGTCCGGGCATGCTAGCTGAACGGCCCGGACGGAACTGCTCCGCATCACACCCGGTCAGGCCCGAAAAAGCCGCTCGGAGCGCACAAATCGGACCGCACCAATCGGCGGGGGCGCGCCGGAGCGGTCGCTATCGTCCGCGGCCGATGATCCGCCCGTACGCACTCGCGCCGGTCCTCGCGCTGGCGCTGCTCGGTACCGGGCTGGCGGCGTGCGGCAAGGGCTCGTCGGCATCCGACAAGGAGTCGCCGGCGATCGGCGTCAAGCCCGGCGGCGACTTCGCGCGGCGCGCCGCAACGCTGGGGTTCCCGCTCGTCGCGACGAAGAACACCACGCGCGTGCCGGGAGCCGACGGCGTCGCCGACGCGGCGGCCGTGGCGCGCGCGGTGTACACGGGCCGCTCGATCGTCACCCGTCCCCGCGCGATCGCGCTGGTCGACAAGGCCGACTGGCGGGTGGCGCTCGCCGCCGCCGTCCTGATGAGCCCGCCGTTGGGCGCACCGGTCCTGTTCGCCGACGGCTCGCGCCTCCCCGACGACACGGCGGCCGCGCTCGCGGCGCTCGGCCCGCGCGGCGCCCCGCAGGCCGCCGGGGCCCAGGTCGTGCGCGTGGCGACGCCGGTGGGCGTGCCGGCCAAGTTCAAGACGACCGACGTGCGCGGCGGCAACCCGTTCGCCGTCGCGCGCGCAGTGGACCAGTTCCAGGCCGAGCTCACCGGCCGCGCGAGCGATCGCGTGCTGATCGTCTCCGCGGATGCGCCGGGGTTCGCGATGCCGGCCGCCGGTTGGGCTGCGAAGTCCGGCGACCCGATCCTGTTCGTCCAGCGCGGCAGCCTGCCCGCGGCGACGCGCACGGCGCTGCTCGCCCACCAGCAGCCCCGGATCTACGTGCTCGGGCCGACGAGCGTGATCGGCGACGGCGTCGCCGCCCAGCTGCGCAAGCTCGGCACCGTGACGCGAATCGCCGGCGCCGACCCCGTCGCCAATGCGATCGCGTTCGCGCGCTTCGCCGACGGCCCCTTCGGCTGGAACATCGTGCAGCCGGGCCACGGGCTCGTGTTCGCGAACGCGTCGCGCCCGCTCGACGCCGCGGCCGCGGCGCCGCTGTCCGCCAGCGGGACGTACGGGCCGCTGCTGCTCGTCCCGAAGTCGGGCTCGCTGCCCGCGGCGCTGGAGAGCTTCCTGCTCGACATCCAGCCCGGGTACGCGAGCGATCCCGTCCGCGGCGTCTACAATCGCGGCTGGCTCATCGGCGACGCGGCGGCGCTCTCGGCGGACACGCAGGCGCGGATCGACGCCCTCCTCGAGATCGTCCCCGTCAACGAAGGCGCCGCCACCACGAGCCCGTAGTCAATGAGCGAGTCCGAGCAGCCAGCGCGCACGATGCCGACCCACGCCGTCACGGTGGAGGACGTGCGCCAGCTCATGGGCGCCTCGACGCCGCACTTCGCGCTCCAGCTGCGCAACCGCATCCGCGCGCTGATCCGCGACCTGCCCGCGGACGCCGCGCCGCGCGTCGAGGGCGAGCGCGAGATCGCGCGGCTCGAGCGGATCGCGTTCGCCGGCGAGGTGCGCGGCCACGACGAGGAGGAGCTCCCGCCGCTCGCCAGCCTCGGTCCCGCATCCGACGGCGAGGTCGGCTGAGCGTGGCGACGGCCGCGGCCCTGCCCGCGGCGCTCGAGCGGACCTTCCCGCTGCTCGATCCGGCGCGCCGTCCCCCGCAGGCGAACGTCGTCGACGGATACCTCGACCTCCTCGGCGACGCGTCCCCACGGTCGACCGGAACCGTGCAGGACCTGATGCTCACCGGCCTCGTGCCGGCGATCTACGAGCGCTGGTGGCGCCCGGCGCTGACGCGCGCGGCGAAGGGCCTCTTCGGGCCGGGCATGGCGGACGAGCACCGCATCGCGCGGTTGCTCCTCGCGCTCACGCCCGGCGACGGGGTGCTCGACGTCGCCTGCGGACCGGGCAACTTCACGCGCGACTTCGCCCGCACCGTCGGCGCCGGCGGGCTCGTCGTCGGCGTCGACGCCTCACCGACGATGCTGGCGCGCGCGGTGCGCGACACGCGCGCGGACAACGTCGCCTTCATCCGCGGCAACGCCGTCGAGCTGCCGTTCCGCGACCGCAGCTTCGACGCGGTGTGCTGCTTCGCGGCGCTGCACCTGTTCGCCGAGCCGTTGCTCGCGCTCGACCACATGACGCGCGTGCTGACGCCCGGCGGGCGGATCGCGATCTTCACGAGCTGCCGCGCGAGCTCGGCGCCGGTGCGCGTGTGGGACGGCCGGCTCGGAGCCCGCTCGGGCATGCGCATGTTCGAGCGCGACGAGATCGTCGACGCGCTGGCGGCGCGCGGCTTCGTCGACGTCCGGCAGCGCGTCACGGGCTTCACCCAGTTCGTGGGCGGCCGCATCCCGGGCACGCGCTAGTGGAAGGCGCCGTGCGGGACCTCCGAGCGGGGCGCCGTTCGGGGCATCAGAGGAAGGCGCCGTTCGGGATGTAGGGCGCGAGCGGGCCGACCTCGCCGCGCAGGAACACGGGGCCGCTCGAGGTGTCGAGCGCCAGGCCCGCGGCGAGCAGCACGTCGATCGCCCACGACTGCGCGCCCGTGAGGAACATCACGACGACCTCGTCGTCGGCATCGGCGTGCGCGAGCGCGCCCCAGAGCAGTGCCCGCGCGCTCGGCGCGTCACGCGCCGCGAGCAGCAGCGGCGTGCCGCCGCGATGAATGGCGAAGCCGCGGTCCGGGACCACCAGCATCCCGTCGCTGCCGGCGAGCAGCGTCGGCAGGTCGGCCGCGTGCGACGCGCCGCGGAGCTCGCGGCCGATCGCGCCGGCGAGCTCGAAGTCCGCCGGCCCGCCCGCGCGGATCGGCAGCCCCGCGGGCAGTGCCGCGCGATCGACGCGCCCGAGCGCGCCGAATGCCGGCACCAGGTCGAAGCCCGCGCGCGCGTAGCGGCGCAGCGCCGGCGGGTCGTCGGAGGCGAGGATCATCCCGCCGCGCGCCCCCTCGCCATGGGCCAGCGCCCGCTCGAGCAGCGCGCGGCCGATGCCGCGACCCTGGTACGCGGGATCCACGACGAGCAGCGAGAGGCCCCAGAGACCCTCGCGGACGATCGCGACGGCCGCGCCCGCCACGTCGCCGCCGGCCTCGGCGATCCAGCAGCCGCCCGGGTCGGTCGCGAGCTGGTGGAGCGCCCGGGCGCGAAAACGCGCTTCGTCGCGCGCCTCGTGCGCCTCGTGCGGGCGGCCGCGTCGCCGCGCCAGGTCGGCGAACGCCGCGATCATCGTGTCGACCGCTCCGGCGACGTCGCCGTCGGCCATCGGCCGGATCGTGGCGTCAGCGTGCACGCCGCGCGGCCCGGTCAGATGCCGGCCAGGTCGGCCACCCGCGCGCGATGCCAGCGCGCGTCGCCGAACGCGTGCGCGTTCGCCTTCGCGCGCTTGAGGAAGAAGTGCAGGTCGTGCTCCCAGGTGAAGCCGATGCCGCCGTGCACCTGGAGCGCGGAGGCGGTCACGCGCCAGCCGGCGTCGCTCGCGTACGCCTTCGCCATCGACGCGGCCAGCCCGGCCGTCTGCGGCTCGTGATCGAGCGCCCAGGCCGCGTAGTAGGTCGCGGAGCGCGCGCCTTCGACCTCGAGCAGCATCTGCGCGCAGCGGTGGGACACGGCCTGGTTGACGCCGATCGGCCTGCCGAACTGGTGGCGATCCTTGGCGTAGGCCACCGCCAGCTCGAGCGCGCGCTGGGCGACGCCGACCGACTCCGCCGCGTACGCGACGGCGATCGCGTCGCGAGCGCGCTGCACGTCCGCGCCGGACCGGGCCAGCTGCTCGATCTCGACGCCGTCGAGGTCGAGTCGCGCGAGCTTGCGCGTCGGGTCGAGACCGGCCATCGGGGAGACGCCGAGGCCCGGCGCGTCGCGCGCGACGACGTAGCAGCGCAGCCCGGGCGCCGCGATGACGATCGTGTCGGCGCTCGCGCCGTCGGGCACGAGCACCAGCGTCCCGCTGAGGCGGCCGTCGACGGCCTCGAGCGCGCTCCACTCGGCGCCCCATGCCGCGGCCTCGTCGTGGATCGCGAACGTGCCGCGCCGCGCGCCGCCGGCGAGCGGCGCGAGCCAGCGCTCGCGCTGCGCCTCGTCGCCGGCCGCGGCCAGGAGCAGCGCGGCGCCCGCGTGGGACAGGAACGGGGTCGGGGCGAGCGCGTAGCCGAGCTCCTCCTGGAGGACGACGAGCTCGACGATGCCGAGCCCGAGCCCACCGTCGTCCTCGGGGACGGCGAGCCCGGGCCAGCCGAGCCCGACGATCTCGTCCCACTGCTCGTCGCTGAAGCCGCGCGCGTCCGCAGCCAGGCGGCGCAGCTCCTCCGAGCGGTAGCGCGCTGCGAGGAAGTCGCGCGCGGTCCGCTGGATTGCCCGCTGGTCGTCGGTGAGGTCGAAGTTCATCTCAGCCGCGGCAACCCGAGCACCCGCTCGGCGACGATGTTGCGCAGGATCTCGGTCGTCCCACCCTCGATCGAGTTGGCGCGGGCGCGCAGGAAGCGGTAGGTCCATTCGTCCTCGGCGAGCTGCGCGCGCGGGCCGGCGATGTCCATCGCGAGCTCGGTCAGCGACTGGTTGACCTCGGACCAGTGCCATTTGCCGAGCGAGCCCTCCGGGCCGGGCACCCCGGTCTTCATGATCGCCGTGAGCCCCCGGTAGGCGTTCAGGCGCAGCACCTCGGACTCGATGTAGAGCTGCGCGAGGCGCTGGCGGATCACGTCGTCCTCGCTCGCCGTCCCGGTGCCCGAGCGCGTGCCCTTGGCCTTCTCGATCAGCTCCGCGAGCGCGATCTTGACCTGCACCTGGAGCCCGAACGCGAGCGTCGCGCGCTCGTGCATCAGCGTCGTGATCGCGACCGCCCAGCCGTTCCCCTCGCCGCCGACGATGTTCGCGTGCGGGATGCGCGCCTCCTCGAGGAACAGCTCGTTGAACTCGGCCTCCCCGGTGATCTGCACGAGCGGGCGCACCTGCACGCCGGGCTGGTCCATGTCCATCAGGAAGTAGGTCAGCCCCTGGTGCTTGGGCGCGTCGACGTCGCTGCGCGCGACGAGCATGCACCACTTCGAATGATGGGCGAGCGTCGTCCACACCTTCTGGCCGGTGACGACCCACTCGTCCCCGTGGCGCACGGCGCGGGTCTTGAGCGACGCGAGGTCCGAGCCCGAGTCCGGCTCGGAGAACCCCTGGCACCAGATCTCCTCGGCGGAGAGGATGGCCGGGAGGTAGCGGCGCCGCTGCTCGTCCGTGCCGTGCGCGATCACCGTCGGGCCGCCCATGGCGAGCCCGAGCACGTTCGCCATCGTCGGCGCCTGCGCGCGCACGATCTCCTCGTTGAAGATCGCCTGCTCCACGAGCGTCGCGCCGCGCCCGCCGTACTCCTGCGGCCATGACACGCCGGCCCAGCCGGCGGCGTGGAGCGTGCGCTGCCAGTCGCGGCGGAACTCGAAGCCGGCCTCGTCGCCCTCCGGCTCGCGGCCCGGGTCGTTGGCCTCGAGCCACGCGCGGAGCTCGTCGCGGAAGGCGTGCTCCTGCGGTGAGAGCGTGAGGTCCATGCCGGGCGCCGATGCTATCCATCTCGCCGCCGGCGCACAGCGCCCGCGCAGGCGGCGGCGGCTACAGTGGCGATCGATGCGGATCGGGCTCTTCCTCGCCTACTGGCCGTGGTTCTCGCCACAGGAGCAGGTCGAGCTCGCCGTGCTCGCCGACGAGCGCGGACTCGACTCGGTGTGGATCTCCGAGGCATGGGGCCAGGACGCCGTCTCGGTGCTGGGCCTGCTCGCCGGCAAGACCGAGCGCGTCGGCCTCGGGTCGGGCCTGATGCAGATCCCCGCCCGCCAGCCGACGGCGACCGCGATGGCCGCCGCGACGCTCGACGTGCTGAGCGGCGGGCGCTTTCGCTTGGGCCTCGGGCTCTCGGGGCCGCAGGTCAGCGAGGGCTGGTACGGCGTGCCGTTCACCCGGCCGCTGACGCGCACGCGGGAGTACGTCGAGATCGTGCGCGCGGCGCTCGCGCGCGAAGGGCCGCTCGCCTATGCCGGCGAGGCGTGGACGTTGCCGCTTCCCGCCGACCAGGGGCTCGGCCTGGGCAAGCCGCTCAAGCTGCTCGCCAAGCC
>DAIOGP010000024.1:0-10771 GCA_036745135.1 Solirubrobacteraceae bacterium | reverse complement strand
CCGCGGCTCCACGAAGCGGGCCCCGCGCGGCGGCTGGCGACCTTCGAACGGGCTCGTGTCGCGGGCGAGCGGCGCCAGCCTTTCCACGAGCTGGGCGAGCGCCGCCTCGCTCAGGCCGCTGCCGACGCGGCCCGCGTAGCGCAGGCCCCCGTCGGCGACGTAGCCGACGAGCAGGGCCCCGAGCGTCGCGGCGCGCGCGCCCGCGCCCGGCAGCCAGCCGCCGACGACGAGCTCCTGGCCGCGCTGGTTCTTGACCTTCACCCAGGCCCCGCCGCGACGCCCGGGCTCGTAGGGGCTGTCGAGCCGCTTGGCGACGATGCCCTCGAGCCCGCGCGCGCGGCTCGCGGCCAGCATCGCGGCGCCATCGCCGGCGTGGTGCGCCGGCATCTGCCACGCCGGCCCGTCGAGGGCGAGCTTCGCGAGCAGCGCCCGCCGGTCGCGGTAGGGCAGCGCGAGCGTCGAGTGGCCGTCGAGGTGCAGGAGGTCGAAGATCGCGTAGGCGACGGGCACGTCCCCCATGCGGCGGCGGACGGCGGCCCCGGGCGCGAGCCCCATGCGCTGCTGCAGGCGCTCGAAGCTCGGCCGGCCCTGCTCGTCGTAGGCGATCAGCTCGCCGTCCAGCAGCACCTCGTGCGCCCCGAGCGCGCGGCCGAGGTCGCGCAGCTCCGGATACTGGCCGGTGACGTCGCGCCCGCTGCGGCTCTCGATGCGCACGCTGCCGTGGTCGGCCCACAGCAGCGCGCGGATGCCGTCCCACTTGATCTCGTACGCCCAGCCGGCGTCGTCGCGCGGCAGCTCGCCGAGGCGGGCGAGCATCGGGCGCATCGCGGCCGGCAGCGGCTCGTACGCCGGATCGGCCGGCGGGTCCATGCGGTGGATCATCCAGTCCTCGCCGCGCGTGCGGAACAGCGCGTAGCGGCCAGTCAGGCGCCGCCCGTGGAACGTGACGATGACCTCGTCGTCGCGGAACTTGTGGCACTCGTAGGTACCGGCGTCCCAGATCGCGATCGTGCCCGCGCCGTAGCTCCCCGCCGGGATCTCGCCCGCGAAGTCGAGGTACTCGAGCGGGTGGTCCTCGACGTGCACGGCGAGGCGGTTGTGCGCCGGGTCGGCCGGAACCCCGCGCGGCAGCGCCCAGGAGACGAGCACGCCGTCGCGCTCGAGCCGCAGGTCCCAGTGCAGGCGCCGCGCGCGGTGCTCGTGCACGACGAAGCGGGCTTCGGCCTCCGTCCCGTCGCCGCCGGAGCCGGCCGGCTCCGGCGTGGCGGCGAAGTCGCGCCGCGAGCGGTAGCGGTCGAGCCCCCGGCGCTCAGTCGGTGGCACGGCGCTGGGGCGCGGTGCCGAACACGCGGTCCCACCACGGAGCGCTCACGCCGTACCCGCGCGACTCGTCCTGGAAGTGGTGGCGCATGTGCTGCTCGCGCAGGCGCTTGCCCAGCTTGGTGCGCGGCATGTGGTGGTGCAGGTGGTAGTGGGTCATGTCGTACCCGAGGTAGCCGGTGAGGAAGCCCGCGGCGAAGGCGGGCGCCACGTCGGTGCCGAGCACGAGCACGAACAACCCGTAGAAGCCGAGCGACAGCGGGATCGAGACCGACGGCGGCATCACGAGCCGCAGCGGGTCGTTCGGGTGATCGTGGTGGACGCCGTGGATGATCCAGTGGACGCGCGCGAAGATCCCCTCCTCGGGCTCGAAATGGAACACCACGCGGTGCATCCAGTACTCGGTGAGCGTCCAGAACACGTAGCCCCCGACGGCCCAGGCGAGCGTCGCGGCGCCGAGGGCGGGCCAGGCGTGCATCGCGAGGAAGGAGATCACGGGCACGAAGATCAGCGGCGGCACCGCCGGGTGCACCCGCGAGAGCCGATCGAGCAGATCGGAATCGAACATCCGTGGCGAAGCTCGCAGCACCTCGGTGCGACGCATCTGCACGCCCTCCTTCCTGTCGCGGATCGTCGCACGGAGCGTAGCGCGCCGGATCGAGGAGCGGAATGGGGGCAAAGCCGCAACAGGACACGTAGCATCGCCGGATCGTGGCGCTGCCGATCCCGCCGCCGCTGGCCCCGCAGCTCGCGCGCTCGCGCGCCGAGCTCCCGCTCGGCGCCCAGTGGTCCTACGAGCCTAAATGGGACGGCTTTCGCGCGCTGGCGTTCGTCGACGGCGAGCAGGTCGAGCTGCAGTCGCGCGGCGGCAAGCCGTTGCTGCGCTACTTCCCGGAGCTGCGCTTTCCCGCCGGGCGCTACGTGCTCGACGGCGAGCTCGTGATCTTCGACGCCGACGGCCGGCCCGACTTCGAGGCCCTGCAGCAGCGCATCCACCCGGCCGCATCGCGCATCGAGCGACTCGCCGCCGAGACGCCGGCGCGCTTCATGGCGTTCGATTTGCTCGCCCGCGACGACGAATCGCTGCTCGCGCGCCCATTCGCGGAGCGGCGGGCGGCGCTCGAGGCGCTCGTGCGCGAGCCGCTCGGCCTGACGCCCGCCGTCACGGATCCCGAGGCCGCGGGCCCGTGGCTGACGGGAGCCGAGGGCGTGATCGCCAAGGAGCTCGGCGCCGCCTATCGGCCGGGTGAGCGCGCCGGCATGGTGAAGATCAAGCGGGTGCGGACGATCGACTGCGTGGTCGTCGGCTATCGGCCGGGCAAGGAGGACGGCACGGTCGGCTCGCTGATCCTCGGTCTCTACGCGCCGGGCGGCGCGCTCGAGGTCGTCGGCCACACCTCCGGCTTCTCGGCGCGGGACAAGCGCGCGCTGCCCGAGCGCCTGCGCCCGTACGAGACGGGCGCGCGCGGGAGCGGCGATGCGAGCCGCTGGACCGCGGGACGCGAGCTCGCGTGGGTCTCGCTGCGACCGGAGCTGGTCGTCGAGGTGAGCTTCGACCACGTCAGCGCGGGGCGGATTCGCCACGGCGCCAAGCTCGAACGCTGGCGCGAGGACAAGCCGCCGCGCGCCTGCGGGATCGATCAGCTGCTGAGCTGAGGCCGCATCGCGGCGTCCTGCGTGGCGCCCGGAGCGGCGTCGCCGTCGATGCCCGCGCGCATCTGCGCGAGCGCTCGGCGCAGCAGGCGCGAGACGTGCATCTGCGAGAGGCCGACGCGCTCCGCGATCTCGCTCTGCGTGAGCTCGCCGTAGAAGCGCAGCCGCACGATGTCGCGCTCGCGCGCGTCGAGCGCGTCGAAGCCTCCGCGCAGCAGCAGCAGGCGCTCGACGCGCGCGAAGCCGTCGTCCGACGTGCCGAGCGGCTCGTGCCCTGAGTGCTGGTCCTGGTCGAGCTCGTCCAACGACCCCGACGCGTATGCCGACTGCGCGGCGTGCAACGCCTCGCGCACCTGTTCCTGCGCGGCGCCGGTGGCCTGCGCGAGCTCGGCCAGCGTGGGCGCCCTGCCGAGCAGCGCGGTCAGGCGCTCGGCCGATGCGCTCGTGCGCGCGCTCAGCTCCTGGACGTCGCGCGGGACGCGCACGGCCCACGCGCGGTCGCGGAAGTGGCGCTTGATCTCCCCGGCGATCGTCGGCGTCGCGAACGTCGCGAGGCGCACGTGGCGGTCGAGGTCGAAGCGGTCGATCGCCTTGATCAGCCCGAGCGCGCCGACCTGCACGAGGTCGTCGAGCGACTCGCCGCGATTGGCGTAGCGCCGCGCGATGCTGCGCACCAGCGGCAGCATCCGCTCGACCAGCGCCCGGCGCGCGCCGAGGTCCCCCGCCTGGTAGCGACGCACGAGCGCCCGCTCGTCCAGCGGAACGTCGGCGCCGATCGGCACGGTGGTGGTGGCGTACACGAGTGCTGCTCCTCGGGGTCGAAGCCGGGCTGCGCTCATGCTCGCGACGTCTGGCGCGGGGGCAAGGTGGGCAGGGCCGGACACCGATCCGACATGCGCGTGTGCGCTACAACTCAAGGGTGGTCAAGCGTGGACAGACCGTGTCGGCGACTCGCTTCGCGGAGCTCACGGGCCTGTCGCGCGAGCGCCTGCGCACCTGGGAGCGCCGGCACGGGTTCCCACAGCCCCAGCGCGTCGCCGGCGGGCCGCGGCGCTACGCCCTCGCGGACGTCGCGCGGGCGATCGCCGTCCGGCGCGCGGTGGAGGACGGCGTCCCGATCCCGGCGGCGGTGGCGCGCACCGAGAACGTCGGGCGAGCCGACGGCGTCGCGGACGCGGACTTCCGGGCCGTCGTCGAGACCTGGCCCGCGGTGGCGGCGGTCCTGTCCGGCCCGGCGCCGGTGCGCTTCGAGTACCTCAACGCGGCGGCGCGCGCGGCCGCCGGCGCGCCGGCGGCCGGCGACGAGCTGCTCACCGCCGCGCCCTGGCTCGCCAATTCGCCGCTCGCCAACGCGCTCCACGCCCTGTTCACGACCACCGCCAGCACGATCGAGTGCGTGCACGCGGGCTGGGACGCCGAGCGGCGCACCGTCCGATCGGTCCTCAGCCGGCTGCCCGTCGACGTGGGCGAGCGGCCGCTGATCGCGGTGGCGGGGCTCGAGGACGCCCGCGAGCAACGCGTGCGGCGCGCGCTCACCGAGCTGGAGAGCGACCACGAGCGCCTGCAGTCGCGCACCGCGCGCCAGGCGCGCTGGCTCGAGACGATCGCGAGCCTCGCCGACGTGATCCAGCGCGAGGCCGGCGGCGCGCTCCTCAGCGCGGCGACCGACAGCCTCGTGCGCCAGCTCGACGCCATCGACGCCGTGGTCGCCCCTTACATGTCAGGCGATCTCGTCGTCGGCCGTACGCGCCGCGGGGCGCTGGGTCCGGCGATCGTCCCGGTGGCCGCGTTCGACGACCTGGGGGGCGCGTTGCGCGAGGGCTCGCCGACCTGGCTCGAGCCGCGGACCGCAGCCGCCTTCGGCGCCGCCGCCGACCTGCACCTCGCGGCGGTCCCCGCGGTCGTCGCCGGCGAGCGGCTCGGCGTCCTGCTGCTGCTGTTCGACGAGCGCGGGGAGATCGGCGACGCCGACGTGCGCCGCCTGCTGTCGATCATGTCGGCCGGGATCGGCTACGCGCTGCTGCGCGACCGCTTCCTCGCCGGGGTTCGCGAGGCAGCCGGGAGCTGAGCGCGGTGCCGGGCGCGAGCCGCGGTGGGTGCGGTCGTCAGGCGCTCGTCGGCTGCTGCGCGGCCGAGCCCGGCTCGAGCTCGTCGCCGCCGCCGCGCGCGGCACCCGTCGCCGCGACGGTCAGCGGCAACCGGTTGACCGTCGCGCCGGACGTCGTGATCCATTCCTCGAGCGCCGCCGCGGACACGGGGCGGCAGACGTGGTAGCCCTGGACGAGATCGCACCCGAGGTCCCGGAGCGACGCGCGGACGTCCTCCGTCTCGACGCCCTCGGCGACGATGCGCAGGCCGAGGTTGCGTCCGAGGTCGATCGTCGAGCGCACGATCACCGCGTCGCTCGCGTCGGTCGCCATGTGCAGGACGAACGACTTGTCGACCTTGATCTCGCTCACCGGCAGTCGCTTGAGGTGCGCGAGCGACGAGTAGCCCGTGCCGAAGTCGTCGATCGAGATCTGCACGCCCATCTCGTGCAGTCGGGCGAGCACCGAGCGGGCCCGCCCCTGGTCGGACATGATCGTGCTCTCCGTGAGCTCGAGCGCGAGCCGATTCGGCAGCACGTTCCACTCGTCGAGCAGCGCGGCGATGTCGTCCGGCAGGTCCTGGTCGAGCAGGTCCGCCACCGACAGGTTGACGGCGATGTGGAGGTCGAGCCCCATGTCCTGCCACACGCTCGCCTGGCGCACCGCCTGCCTGAGCACGTACGCGCTGAGCGGCTTGATCAGGCCGGTGTGCTCGGCGAGCGGGATGAACTCGTCCGGGCTCACGACGCCACGCTGCGGGTGCTGCCAGCGCACGAGCGCCTCGACGCCGACGACCACGCCGGTGCTGAGCTCGAGCTTGGGCTGGTAGTTGAGGATCAGCTCGCCGGCCTCGATCGCGCGGCGGAGCTCACCGGCGAGCAGGAGGCGCGAGGGGCTGTGCGGGTCCTGCTCGCGCTGGTAGAGCTCGTAGCCGCTCTTGCGCTCCTTCGCGACGTACATCGCCACGTCGGCGCGCTGGAGCAGTGCGTCGACGTCGTGGCCGTGATCGGGGAAGCATGCGATGCCGATGCTCGCGCCGATGTCCAACGCGAGCCCTTCGACGACGAACTGGCGCCGCAGGGCGGTGCGCATCTTCTCCGCGACCTGCTGGCCGGCTTCCGGGCCCGACACGCCCGGGAGCAGCACCCCGAACTCGTCGCCGCCGAGGCGCGCCATCGTGTCGCTCACGCGCATCGTGTCGCTGAGTCGCGGCCCGATCTGCTGGAGCAGCAGATCGCCGTAGTGGTGGCCGAGCGTGTCGTTGACCTCCTTGAAGCGATCGAGGTCCATGAGCATCACGACGACGGTGTCGCCGCTGCGGCGAGCCTGGAGCACGGCCTGCTGGATGAGCTCGTGGAAGAGCCCGCGGTTGGGCAGGCCGGTCAGCGTGTCGTGCAGCGCCTGGTGCTCGTTGAGCGTCGCCTGTCGGCGCCCCTCGTAGACCGCGAGCAGCGGCAGCGCGACGAGCGGCACGAGCCAGTTGCTGAACTCCGCCGCCACGACGACGATCGGCGCCATGCTCAGGAGCATCACCGCTGTCGGCGCCTCGGTCTTGATCATCCGCCACACGCGGGGCGGGACCGCGGTCTCGTCGGCGAGCGCGATCGCGATGCCGGAGAAAGTCGAGTTCGTGAGGAAGAACATCACGGCCGCGCTGAGGACGGCGGCGAGGTCGCCCGCAACGAAGACGGGTCCTCCGCCAGGGCGCGGGACGTCGGAGAGGATCGCCAACGTGCCGGCGGCCGCCCCGAGCGACAGCGTGTACTGCGCGGCGTTGAACGTCAGCTTGACCAGCGGGCGACGGCGGATGACGTCGTCGATCACCGACGCGAGCGCCTGGACCAGCGCCGCGGCCGGCAGGCCGATCGCGAGCAGCAGCGCGAGCGAGAACGTGGTCGAGATCGATTGGCCGTCAGCGGTCCGGAAGACCTTGATCGGCGCGAGCTCGCCGATGATCAGGCAGCCGCCGAAGATCCACAGCTCCGGCGTCGCCGACCCGATGACCGAGCCGAGGTCGCGCACGAGCAGGGCGAGGAGCAGCGCCAGCCCGCCGACCGAGACGACGATGGCATAGCGATAGACGGGAGCGAGGGGCGGGCGCATGGAATTGGTCGACGGGGAGACGCAAGAGCGCCCCGGGAGTCAGTCCCGGAGCGCTCTCAGCACGGCAGTCGGAGCCCTAGCCCCACTTCGAGCCGGCGCCGAGAACCTCGACGATGACGGCGATGAGGCCAAGGGCCATGGACATACGAATGGCTCGAGCCTTCATGCTCACCTCCTTGTTCGCTTGATAGGCGTGAGGGGAATCACGTGAGGCGTATCGGTCCAAGATCCGGACCGCTTGAGCGTTGTGGACAAGTGTTGGGCGCAGCGCACGACACGACGCTGAGCTTCAAGCGGGGCTTGGCGGGTGCCGATACGACCTCCGATGCCCGCCGCCCCCCTCTCGTCGGCCACAACCGCCGCCTGACGCGCCGTGCTGCTGCTCGTCGCCGTCATGCTTGCCGCGATCACGGTGCCGATCTTCGGTGGCCGGCTGCTGGCGCTCGCCGACCTGCGCTTCAACCGCGCGTGGCTGATCCTGGCGGCGATCGGGGTCCAGATCGCGATCGTCAGCGTCCTGCCATCCGGCACGCCGGCAGTGCACGTCGTCGCGCACATCTGCTCCTACGTGCTCGCGGGTTGGTTCCTCGCCGCCAACACCCAGATCGCCGGGCTGTGGATCATCGTCCTCGGAGGCGCGCTCAACTTCATCGCGATCGTCGCCAACGGCGGTGTGATGCCCGCCGATCCGGACGCCTTCGCGACCGCCGGCCTGATCACCCAGCCGGGCGAGTTCGCCAACTCCACCTCGCTGCCGGACCCGCAGCTCACGTTCCTCGGCGACATCTTCGCGGTGCCCAAGTCGTGGCCGCTGCACAACGTCTACTCGATCGGCGACGTCCTGATCGCGGTCGGCGCCTGCGTGCTGATCCACCGCGCCTGCGGATCGCGCCTGATCCCGGCGACGCGCGGAGACCTGAGCTCCCTGCGCCAGCACCGGGGCTTCATGCGCCTGTGGGTCGCGCAGGGCATCTCGAACATCGGCGACTGGGTCTACGCGCTGGCGGTCGTCACGAGCCTCGTCGAGCGGCACGTCGGCGGCAACACGCTCGGGCTCCTGATCGTGCTCCAGGTCGGGCCGGCCGCGCTGGCGGGGTTCATCGGCGGGCCGTTCATCGACCGCTTCCCGCGCAAGGCGCTGATGATCGGCGCCGACGTCCTGCGCGCCGCCGCCGTGGGGTCGCTGCTCCTGGCCGGCACGCCGTCGCTGGCGCACCTGTACGTGGTCGCCGCCTGCGTCGGCATCGGCAGCGCGGTCTTCCAGCCCAGCCTGCAGGCGTCGCTCCCCAACCTCGTCCCGCAGAGCAAGCTCGTCGCCGCCAACGCCGCCCTCGGCGCGACGTACCACCTCGCCGTGATGATCGGGCCGGTGCTCGGCGGCCTGCTCGCCGCCGGGCTCGGCCCGAGTCCCGCCTTCCTGATCAACGGCGCGTCGTTCGCGGTGTCCGCCGTGCTGATCGCGACCGCCGTCGTGCCCCGGCGAGCGGCGTCCGCCGAGCCGCACGCAGCCGCGCTGACGGCCCTCATGGACGGGGCGCGCTTCATCCGCAGCTCGGTGCTCGCCCGCGGCGTGCTGATCGTCACCGGCATGGTGATCTTCGCCGCCACGCTGCGCACGCCGCTCGAGCCGCTGTTCGTCCTGCGCACGCTGCACGCCGGACCGCAGGCGTTGGGCCTGACCGGCGGCATCTGGGGCGTCGGGATGGTGTTCGGCTCGATCGCGGCGGCCTCGATCGCGCGCCGCGCATCGCGCGCGCGGGTGCTCAGCTCGAGCATCGCCGTCGTCGGGGTGTGCATCCTCATCGCCTCCCAGGCCCACTCGCTGAACACGGTGCTCTGCCTGTGGCTGATCGGCGGGATCGGCAACGCGCTCGGGACGGTCTCGTACGAGTCGCTGCTCCAGGAGCACACGCCGGACGCGTTCCGGGGTCGCGTGCTGGCGGCGTCGGAGGCGGTGCTCCACTCCGCGTTCCTCTTCGGCGCGTTGCTCGCGGGCACGGTCAGCGGCGTGATCGGCGTGCGTGGCGTCTACGCGGCCTCCGGCGTGCTGTTCCTGGCGGCGGCGGGGACGTGCTACGCGCTGCTCGTGCAGCGCCCGTTCCCCGGCCGGCTGCTCGAGCCGCGAGCGATCGGCTTCTCGCTGCGCTACTTCGAGCGCGTCGAGGCCCCGGGTCACAGCGTGCTGCTGCGCATCGGCGGCCAGTGGCGCGAGGCCGAGCCTGACTTTGCGCCCGAGGTCCGGCTGCTCGTCGACGGCGGACGCGGCGCGCACAGCATTCCGGCGCTGCCGGAAGGACGCCTGGCGAATCCCGACGCGGGCGTGTGGCGCGCGGCGTTCATCGTCCCGACGGACCTGCTCGACTCGGGCGCTGCATTCGCCCTGGCGAGCGACCGGGCGATCATCGACCTGCCCACGCCCAGCGTGCTCCAGGCATTCGACGAGGCCGTCGCGGAGCACGATCCCGCGCACGAGATCACGGTCCGGCGCCGCGCGGAGCTCGCGCCGTACACCGTTTCTTAGCGCTCGACGTCTCCCAGTCCTCAGGCGGGCTCGCCGATCGTGGCCGCGAGCGGCCACGAGCACAGGCTCCCGCGAGCCGGGCAGCCGTCGCACACCCACGGGCCCGGCGCCCGGCTGACCGGGAAGTCCCGCAGCGCGACGCGCTCGGCGAGCGGCGCGAGCGCGCCCTCGAGCGCCGCGACGTCGGACGGATCGAAGCGCGCGAGCACCGGCTCCGCGGGTCGCTCCAGGAAGCAGTGCGCGATCTCGACGGTCGCGGCGCCGGCGCGCAGCGCGGCGAGCGCGTAGACCCGCTGCTGGATCCCGTAGCTGCGCTCCACCAGCTCGCCGAGCGGCTGCGTCCCGACGCGGTCGGACTTGTAGTCGACGATCAGCGTCCCGCCGGGCTCGCGCGCCAGCACGTCCACGACGCCGCTGAGCAGCGTGCCCGTCCCCCCGGCTCCGAGCGCGAACAGGAAGCCGGCCTCGCGGCGCACCCCAGCGGCGGCGGCCAGCCGAGCGCAGAGCGGGCTCGCGGCGAACCGCGCGACGAGCTCGCTCAGGTCCGCGACGTCGGCGTCGGTCGCCCTGGCGCCGTGGGCGGCGGCGAGCTCGCGGACGGCGTGGGCCTCGAGCGGCGCCGGCCGCCCGAAGTCGAGCCGCTCGAGCAGCGCGTGGACGAGCGTCCCGCGCAGCGCGGCCGGCAGCTGCGCGCCGGCGGCGGCGCGCGGCTCGCGGCTCGGCGTCGCCGGCAGCCCGAGCTCGCGCTCGACGTAGAAGCGGTACCCGCAGCGCGCGTGGCTCTGGAGCGCGCTGTAGGACAGGCGGCTCGCGCGGGCGGGGGGCGGCGGCAGGTCGAGCGTCAGCGCCGGCGGGCGGGCGTCGGGCGCGGGGCCCGCCGGCGCGCCGGCGCGCTCGCGGGGTGCGTCGGCGCCGGAAGGCTGGCGGGCCGGCACGCCGCGCGCCGCCTCGTCGGCCGAGCGGTTTCGAGCGACCGACACCCGCACGCGCCGCCCCTCGTAGGTGCGCGCGCCCTCGAAGCGCTCCCCGGCTGCCAGCGCCGCGCCGATCTCGGGCACGAGCGCCGGCGCGATCCACGCGATCGGCG
>DAIOGP010000023.1:0-10820 GCA_036745135.1 Solirubrobacteraceae bacterium | reverse complement strand
TCGCGGCGGAGCAGCTGCGCGTCGCCGCGGCCGAGACGGTGCTCGACGCGCGCGACCTGCCTTCGGCGCAGGCGGTGGGCGAGCTGCCTGAGGTCGCGCAGCGCATGGTCGTGCTCGAGATCCTGCGCCGCGAGCTCGGGGTCATGGCGCTGGCGGCGCTCGTCGCCGCGGGTCTGCTCGTGCGCGGCGCGCTGACGGCCGCCGGTCTGTAGGGGCAGGTCGGGCTGCCGTCGGCAGGGCGGGCGGGGGTGACTCGGCCGACGCCCGTGCCTCAGCCCACCGGCGTCGCCGAACGGTCGCGCTGGCCGGGCTTGGGCAGCTGGCCCTCGGCGAGCATCGCGGCGAGGCCGGCGCGCGTCATGCCGAGGGGCCCCTGGTAGATCAGGTAGCGCGCCTCCCAGCGCGGCAGGAACTTCGCGTTGAACCGGTAGAGGCTCTCCATCTGCAGGAACGCGCTCGCCGCGACGACGGCGTGGCCGAGCGCGCGCTCGAGGTGCCCGGCCGGGCTGTGGGTCAGGCGCGAGAAGGCCGCGAAGTTGAGCGACAGCTCGCGCGTCCCGCGGGCGCGCAGCAGCGCGATCGCGCTGACGACGAGGGACTCGCTCAGGCCGTTGGGCGTGTCGCGCTCGCGCGGCATGATCGACAGCGACATGGCCGGGCGGCCGTACGTCGGCACGAGGTGCATGTAGGCGCGGACGCGGCCGTGCTCGTCGCGTGCCACGACGACGACGGTGTCGCGCTGGTGGGCGCCGCGCAGCGAGTCCATGCTCATCGCGAAGCCGCGCTCGGGCACGCCTTCGCGCCAGTGCTCGTGCACGCGCTCGAGCTCCGCGAGCGTCGCCTCGTCGAGCGCGCCGGCGAGGTGCAGCTCCGCCGTGTAGCCGGCGCGCTCGAGCCGGTGCACCGACTGACGCACCTTGCGGATCGGGCGTCCCTCGAGCGAGAAGCGCTCGAGGTCGACGATCGCCTCGTCGCCGATGTAGAGCGACCGCAGCCCGACGGCCTCGTAGAGCGGGAGCAGGCGCTCGCTGGCGCCGAGGGCGCCGACGCGCAGGCCGCGCTGCTGGGCGAGCGCGATCACCTCGTCGATCAGCTCGGGCAGCGCTTCGGGCGCTCCGACCGGGTCGCCGGCGAGCAGCAGCACGCCGCCCTCGATGCGGTAGGCCACGAACGCGCGGCGGTCGGGGCTGAAGAGGTAGGGCTGGTCCTGGCGCAGCTTGAAGAAGGCGAGCGTGTCCGACCCGTGCCGGCGCACGAGCTGCTCGGCGATCCCGCGCGCCTCCGCATCGGGCAGGCGGCGAGGCGCGGCGAGCGGCCGGAAGATCAGGTACGCGCTCGCGAAGAGCACGCCGAGGCTCACGAGCCCGATCGCGAGCGGGAGCCAGTCGAAGCCGCCCTCGATACCCAGCGGCCCCGGCTGCCAGAGCAGCAGGTCGCTCGCCTCGCGCAGGACGAGGTCGACGCTCGGACGCGCCGGCCGCGTGGGCGCGGCCCACACGGCGAGCGCCGTGAGCGCCACCGCGAACACCACGAGCGCGGGGACGCGCCACACGGCCGAGCGCAGCGTCACCGGGTCGTGGCGCACGCGGAACGCGTCGCGCGCCGACCACAGCAGCCCGGCGAGTCCCCACTTGACGAGCGCCTCGAGCACGTCGAAGCCCTTGAGCACGTCGAGCACGCCGAGCACCAGCAGCAGCCCGACGGTCGCCTGCCACGCGCGCCGACGGCGCCGGCCGAGTGACGCGGCGGTGAGCAGCAGCGCCACGCCCCCGGGCAGCGCGAACGCGTGCAGCACCGGGATCGCGCGCACCGGCTCCATCACGTGCGCGTGCCAGCGCCGGTACGGATCGAGCGTCGAGGCCACGCTCAGCAGGCCGACGAGCGCGACGGCGATGCCTGCGACCGGGGGCAGCCAATCGATGTGGCCGCGTCGAGCGCGCGGCGAGACGGTCATCGGGGCGAGCGTAGTCCTTTGCGCGGGCGGCGAGAAGCCGGCGACCCGGCGCGCGGGCGGCGTGATCGCTGCCTCGGCGGGACCGCGAGCGGCGGAGCCCGCTCAGCCCAGCGAGCCGAAGCCGCCGCGGAACCAGACGAGCGGCTCGCCCGGCTCGTGGCCCATCGAGCGGACCGCCCCGATCGCGATCGTGTGATCGCCGCGCGGGACGAGCTCGTCGAGCTCGCACACGAGCCACGCGAGCGCGTGATCGAGGATCGGGACTGCGTCCTCGACCCGGTAGCCGACGCCGTCGAACTTCTCGCTCTCCGAGCGCTTGGAGGCGAACACGCCCGCGAGCGCTTCTTGGTCCGAGCGCAGCACGTTGACGCCGAAGCGGCCGGCCGCGCGCACGATTGAGAGCGTGCGCGCGTCGTTGTCGAAGCAGACGAGCAGCAGCAGCGGCTCGAGCGAGAGCGAGGCCAGCGCGTTCGCGGTCAGCCCGGTCGGGCCCGCCTCGCCCATGCCGGTCACCACGGCGACGCCGGTGGCGAAGTGGCCCATCACGGCGCGGAACTCCTGCCGGTCGAGCTCGGTCGCCATGCGGCGTTTTCTACCACCGCGCCGACCTGGGCTCCGCGCGGACGCCGCCCGGCGGTCACGGCGATCGCCGGTGGCCCGCGGCGTTCCGTATGATCCCCGCCCGATGGGGCTCCCCGCGAAGACGATCGCGACGCTTGCCGTCCTGACCGCGGGCGCCGCGGGCCTGGGCGCGTGCGGCACCGAGAAGGTCGACGTCCCCGGCGCGAGCGCCAACGTCAAGCGCGGCGCGACGCTCTTCGCGCAGCGCTGCTCGGGGTGCCACACGCTCGCGGCGGCCGGCACGGAGGGCTCGGCGCCGAACGCCCACTCGAAGCTGCGCACCAACGGCCCGAACTTCGACCAACGCTGCGAGAGCGCCGCGCAGACGCTGTACGCGATCGCCAATGGCGGCTTCTCGGGAGCGATCATGCCCCAGGGGATCGTCGTCGGGGCGGACGCGCAGAACGTCGCGCGGTTCGTCTCGAAGTACTCGGGCACGAAGCGCAAGACGAAGTGCCCGTCGTAGCGAGCCGGGCCGCTTGCTCGACCTCAAGCTGATCCGCAGCGAGCCCGAGCACGTGCGCGCGGCGCTCGCGCGCCGCGGCGCGGACGCCGCGCTCGACGACGTCCTCGCGCTCGACGCGCGCCGCCGCGAGCTGCTGCCCGAGCTCGAGTCGCTGCGCGCGCGCCAGAACGCCGCGTCGGACGCGATCGCGCGCGCCAAGCAGGCCGGTGAGGACGCCGCGGACGCGATCGCCGAGATGCGCGCGGTCGCGACGCGCGTGAAGGAGCTCGAGGGCGAGCTCGCCGGCGTGCAGGAGCGCCTCGACGGCGTGCTCGCGTCGCTGCCGAACCTGCCCGACGCCGACGCGCCGCCCCAGGACACGGTCCTCAAGGAGGTCGGCGCCGGCGGGCGCGAGGGCCGCGACCACCTCGAGCTCGCCGGCCCGCTGATCGACATGGAGGCGGCCGCGAAGCTCGCGGGCTCGCGCTTCGCCTATCTGAAGGGCGCGCTCGTGCTCGTCGAGCTGGCGCTCGTGCGCTACGCGCTCGAGACGCTCATCGGGCACGGCTTCGAGCCGGTCATCCCGCCCGTGCTCGTGCGCGAGCGCGCGCTCTTCGGCACCGGCATGCTGCCGGACACCGAGCAGCAGCTCTACCGGCTCGCCGACGACGACCTGTACCTCGTCGGCACCTCGGAGGTCGCGCTCGCCTCGCTGCACGCCGACGGGATCCTCGACGAGGCCGAGCTCCCGCGCCGCTACGCCGGCTTCTCCCCGTGCTTCCGGCGCGAGGCCGGCGCGGCCGGCAAGGACACGCGCGGCATCTTCCGCGTGCACCAGTTCGACAAGGTCGAGATGTTCTCGTTCGTCGCGCCGGAGGAGTCCCCGGCCGAGCACGAGCGCCTGCTCGCGCACGAGGAGGAGATCCTCACGGAGCTCGGGATCCCCTACCGCGTCGTCAACATCGCCGTCGGCGACCTCGGAGCCTCGGCCGCCAAGAAGTACGACTGCGAGGCGTGGCTGCCCGGTCAGGGCCGCTACCGCGAGCTGACCTCGACCTCGAACACGACCGACTTCCAGGCGCGGCGGCTCGACATCCGCTACCGGCCGGCCGCGGGCAAGGGGCCGCGCCACCTGCACACGCTCAACGGCACGGCGGTCGCGGTCGGCCGCACGCTGATCGCGCTGCTCGAGAACGGCCAGCGCGACGACGGCGCGGTCGAGCTGCCGGCCTGCCTCGTGGCGCGCGGCGCGCCCGCGGTGCTCGGCGCCGCCGAGACCGGCTGAGGCGCGCCGACGCCTCAGCCGCGGTGCGTCGCGAGGCGCAGGCCGCCCTCGCGGGTGTCCGGGGCGCTCGCCTGGAAGGCCGGCACGAGCTCGCTCGTGACGAGCCCCGTCTCGTCGGTCAGCTCGTCGACGATCGCCCACCAGCGCTGGATGCGGGCGGGGGTGTCGACGACGACGGTCACGACGGGCACGCGCCGGCGCAGCGCGAAGAAGCGGTCGCCGTGCGGGCTGTGCCCGCCGTGGTAGCCCCACACCCCGCGCAGCGCGGTGGCCCCGCCGGCCCCGGCGGCGCGCAGCCGGCGGATCAGCTCCGTGTAGAGCGGGCGGTCGCCGTGCCGCGCCTGCTCGCCGGCGTAGACCATCAGCTTCTGCCAGATCCCGAGCCCCGCGTCGTCGGTCTCGGGCAGGTGCGCGGGCGCCGCCACCAGCCGACCGTCGCGCTTGCAGACGCGCACGCGCTCGAGCGTCAGCAGCGGGCGCGCGAGCAGCGCGCCGAGCTCGGGCAGCGCGGCCGCGACCGTCGGCCCGTCGCCGACCGCGACGATCATCAGCGGCACCTCGGCGTTCGCGCCGAAGAAGGTCGCTCGGCGCCGCGCGCCGTGCGTCGTGCCGTCGACCCCCAGGAGGACGGTGGCGCCCGCGACCCCGCGCGCGTGCAGCAGCTCGACGATCGCGAGGTGCGCCGGGCGCCCGGCGATGCGCTCGCCGCGCCCCACGTAGACCGTCAGCTTGACCGCCTCGTCGAGCTCGCCCGGCAGCTCGACCGCACCGATCTCGCCCTGCAGCAGGCGCGCGCGCTCGAGCGTCACGAGCCCGCCTGAGAGCAGCCGCGTTACGTCCGGCAGCGCGCGCTCGATCCGCGGGCGCGCGTCGACGCCGACCGCCACGAGCGGCAGGTCCTCGGAGAGGGTCAGGAGGCGCTGCGTGTGCAGCCGGTGCCTGGCGCCGAAGCCCTCGACCCCCCGCAGCAGCACGCTGGCGGCGAGCTCGTGGCGGTCGAAGGCGTCGAGCAGTCGGTCGGCGAGGAAGCCGTCGTGGTCGCGGTCGCGCTCCCCGAAGTACACGGTGAGCTTGAGGCAGTCGTCGTTCATCGGCCGCCGCCGATCAGCCGGCCGAGCCAGACGGCCGCGAGCCCGGCGGCGAGGCTCAGCGCGACGTTGGCCCAGGCGAGGCGGAAGCGGCCGTCCTCGGCGAGCCGGTGCGTCTCGAGCATCCAGGTCGAGAACGTGGTGTAGGAGCCGAGCACGGCCGTGCCGATCAGCAGGCGCGCGTCGTGGCGCAGCGCGAGCCCGACGAGCAGGCCGAGCCCCACCGCGCCCGAGAGGTTCACGACGAGCGTTCCCGCGGGGAAGCCGTCGCGCGCGCGAGCCTGGATCGCGCCGTCGAGCCCGAAGCGGGCGAGCGCCCCGACGCCGCCGCCGAGCGCCACGCCGAGCCACAGCAGCGGCCCGCTCACGCGGCGATCCGCGTCCGGCGCACCGCGGCGGTGACCACGAGCACGAGCGCGAACCCGCCGGCCAGGCTCACGCCGGCGTATGCGGCCGCCAGGGCGACCTCGCCGCGGTCGAGCATCCGCAGGAGCTCCACCTGGAAGGCCGAGAACGTGGTCAGCGCGCCGCACAGGCCGGTCCCGAGGAACGGCCGCCGGTAGGCGGAGAGCGGCAGGCGCTCCTGGAGGCGCGTGGCGAAGTAGGCCAGCAGCGCGGCACCGGCGAGGTTGACGACGAACGTCGGCCACGGCCATTGCCCGGGGCCCGGCACCCACGCTTCGGCGAGCCCGGCGCGCAGCAGCCCGCCGAGCGCACCGCCCGAGAAGACGGCGAGCAGCAGCCGGCGGTCGGTCCTCACCGAGCGGACGCTACCGGCAGCGAGCGGTTTCGGAGCAGCCCCTGAGCGTCTTGATCCGCGGCGCCTTGCGCGGGTGCTTCTTCGACCAGGTGACCTGGATCAGCGTCGAGGCGAAGTTGTCGGTGTAGTCGCTCTCGCGGATCAGGTGCTTGACGTTCGAGCTGTGCACCACGACGTAGCGACCCGACGGCACGCCGGTCAGGTCGAACGACTGGCCCTCGACGTGCGGCTCGTACGCGTCGCCCCAGCCGACCGAGATGCCCGTCGTGATCGTCAGGAGCTCGGGGTGCTTCATCGCGCAGTCGGGGAACCCGGTCGTCCCGAACACGGGTTGTGCGGGCTCCCCGGGCATCAGCGTCATCGGGTCGGGGTTCGAGCCGTCGTCCATGCAGTTGCCGACCTTGGGCGACGTCCGCACGAGCTTGTTGTCGGACGCGCGACGCAGCTCGTAGAGCTCGAAGCCCACGAAGTGCCAGTGCTCGTGGTCGGGCGGGCGGCCATAGCCGATCACGCCGACGGCGGGCTTGGTCACGGTCGACCCGTCGGAGCGCAGGATGACCTGGTCTGCGGTCATGTTGCGGACGCTGCGCGACGCCCGGTGGCCGACGATCTCGACCGGACCGGTGCCCATGTTGTCCACCTGAGACGAGAAGCCGAGCCGGAAGTGGATCGTGCGGCCCTTGTGGAAGCGCCGCAGGCTGAAGTCGCCCGGGATCTCCTGGTTGAGGTTCGGCAGGAGCTCCGTCGGACCGACCGGCGCCTGCGCGGGGGCCGCGTCGGCCCCTGCGAGGGCGGCGACCGCGAGCGCCGCGACGGCGAGGAGGGAACGCACGTTCCGTGTGCTCATCGGCTGGACTCCATTCGCGATTGAGGGTACAAGGGCCGGCGCCCCGGGGTCGCAGCCCGTTGTGCGGGCCGCTCAGCCGGCCGTCCGCGCCGGCGTCGCCGGCCGCCGCGTCAGCGCGAGCAGCCCGAGCGGCAGCAGCGCCGACAGCGCCAGGCCGCCGAGGCTGAGGGCGTTGTCGAGCGTCGAGAGCTGCGTGGTCTCGGTGGCGTGGAACGCGAGGTGGGGCAGCCCCGCCGCGGCCCAGGCGACGAGCGCGACCTGCACGAGCCGGCGCTCCAGGAAGATCGCCGCGCCCAGCAGCAGGACGAGGAGGCCGAGGTCGGCGGCGGCGAAGTCGCGCAGCAGGTGCTCGTTGTAGGGCGGCAGCGCCGACACCCAGTGGTGCCCGGCGCCCGGGTAGCGGTCGAAGAACGAGCGCGGCGCCGCGAGGCCCCACGTCGCGATGGCGAGCGGGTTCGTCACCGCGAGCAGGACGAGCCCGCCGCGGACGAGGTCGCGATGCGGCCCCAGCCGCTCGCCGGATGCCGTGCTCATGCGCGCTCCTTCGGTCGGGGTCGGGCGCCGCAGCGGAGGGGGAGGGATTCGAACCCCCGAGGCCGGTCACCCGGCCCAACGGTTTTCAAGACCGCCGCATTCAACCGCTCTGCCACCCCTCCGGGGGTCGGAGCCGATCCTACGACGGCGCGGGACACGTCGCCGCGCGATCCGCAGCGCTCGACCCCGTTTCGAGCCGATGTCACAAACTGGTTACAATCTGTCGTCCTGCGGCCGATACAAGGTCCGGAGGCATCCCGGTTGCGTTCAGTTCGCCGCGCCGGCGCCGTCCGTTGACATGGCCCATACGAAGGAAGGATCCATATGAGACACCGCATCGCTGCGGCGCTGACCCGCGTCCTGCGCACCGATCAGGGTGCGGACGTGCCGCACTTCCACCAGGGCGCCGAGGGCGCTCCGGCCGCCTGCTACGACGCGCACTGCGCGCGTCCGCGGCTCGACGTCGGCTGATCCGTTGACGGGTGCCCGCCCCTGAGGCGGGGCCCGTCAGCGCGGCGCGGTCCGCGCCGGCGTCTCGGGCGTCCCCGCGTCGAGCGGTGGCGCCTCCGCGGCGGACATGTGATCGGGCAGGTCGGGCCCGGGCTCCCACGCGTGCATCCCGAGCCGTTTCATCGCCTCGTACTTGATCCGCCCGTGCCAGTTCGTCGCCTGCCAGGAGACGTGCACCGAGACCGGCAGCAGCGAGTTCCAGAAGCCGGCCGGCACGGGGTCGACCGGATGCGGCGGCGCGAGCGACACGTCGGCGGCGATGTAGCCCTCGCCGTCCTCGTAGCTCATGCGCCCGAGCGTGACGCCGTTCGCGTCGCAGATCTGGGTCTCGCCGACGCAGATGGTCGGCCACGGCACGCGCGCGAGGCCCGGCAGCGGCGTCTCCATCACGACGTCGCCGACGTGCGAGGGGTGCACGGCGGGCACGCCGAGCAGGCGCGCCATCCGCGGCGGCGTCTCGCGCGCGTACTGCAGCAGCGCCTGGTGGTCGCGGTCCCACAGCCACGGCCGCGTTGCCCGCCAGGTCGGGAACGAGGGGAAGTGCATCCCGCCGGCGAGCAGCCGCACGCGGCCGCGCAGCCGCGTCACCGTCCGCGTGCGCGCCCACTCGAAGCCGTTGGCGATCCCGATCGGGCCGAGCGCGGTCTCGCAGACGCCGTCGTCGTCGCCGCCCTTGTAGTAGTTGTTCTCCCAGAACGACGGCTGGTCCTTGTCGTGCAGGTGCAGCGCGCCGTCGGGCTCGGCGAGGCAGTAGGTGCCGCGCGCGTCGGCGCCGCGGATCGCGATGAAGCCGCCGCCGACGAGGCAGCCGTACTCGCGCGCGAGGCGGCGCAGGAGCGCCAGCGGCGCGCCGTCGACCGGGCGCGCGACGTCGCGCATGCGCCGGTGGTAGAGGTTCGGCGTGGTCATGCTCTCGGGCAGGAAGATCATGTCCGGGTGGTGCTCGCGCGCGGCCGCGCGGACGAGGTCCTCAAGGTGGGCGAGGTTGCGCTCGACCTCGCCTAGCGCGACCGTCGGCTGGATCGCGACGACGCGGCGCGTCTCGGCGGGCGCGTTGACGTCGACCGTCATGCGCGGGCCGGCTCGTGCTCGAACGCGCTCATGGTGCGATCCAACCACCGCGGGCGCCCGCTGTGAAGCCCCACCGCCCCGAACGGGGGACGAGTGGACCCCCACGAGGGGTGGCGCGCGCGCCGGATCGCGCGTAGCGTTCGCTCACCGCGCGCGGCGCCGCCGCACCAGCGACGCCGCGCCGGTCAGACCACGAGCGGGAGCGACTTGATGCGCGACGAGCCGGTCGATCACGACAGCGCTGCGAGCCCGAACGGCCACGCCGCGCTCGGCCGCGGCGCGGAGAAGACCGCTGCCGGTCGCGAACGCGCCGACGTCGTGATCGTCGGCGCCCGCTGCGCCGGCACGGCGGCCGCCATCCCGTTGGCGCACGCGGGGCGCCGGGTGATCGCGATCGACCGCGCGACGTTCCCGTCCGACACGCTCTCGACGCACGTGAACTTCCCCTCTGCGCTGGCCGAGATTCAGCGGCTCGGCGGGCTCGCGCGCATGCTCGCCAGCCAGCCGCCGTTGTGCCGCGACGTGCTGCTCGAGGCCGACGGCGTGCAGTGCTTCAACCGCTTCGCGCCGATCGACGGGATCGACTACGGCACGTGCGTGCCGCGGCCGCAGCTCGACCTCGCGCTGGTGGAGACGGCGCGCGCGGCGGGCGCCGAGGTGCGCGAGCAGACGGGGCTCGTCGACGTGCGCTTCGACGGCGACCGCGCGACCGGCGTCGTCGTCGAGGGTCCCGAGGGCCGCTACGAGATCGACTGCAAGCTCGTGATCGGCGCCGACGGCCGGCGCTCGACGATCGCGGCGAAGGTCGGCGCCGCGCGCCCCTACCGCGGCTCGCGCAACGGGCGCGGGCTCGCCTTCTTCTACATGGACGACCCGCTGGCGGACACCGAGTGGGGCACGCGCATGATCCAACTCCGTCTGCGCGACACCCACACGCTGATCTTCCCGTGCCCCGACGAGCGGATGCTCGTCCTCTTCATGGGGCCGGCGGAGGAGATCCCGCAGTGGCGCCGCGACCCCGACGGGATGTGGAACCGGATGCTCGCCGAGAACCCGCGGATCGCCTTCCGGGTCGAGGGCGCGACCAACCGGACGAAGTGCCGCAGCACGGGCGACACGGTCTCCTTCTTCCGCCGCTCGAGCGGCCCCGGCTGGGCGCTGACCGGCGACGCCGGCCACTTCAAGGACCCGGTCATCGCGCAGGGGATCCGCGACGCCGTGCGCTTCGCGCGACTGCTCGGCGAGGCCGTCGCGCCGGTGATCGACGATGCGGCCAGGTGCGATCGCGCGCTGCTCGCGGTCGAGGCGCGCCGCGACCGCGAGTGCCTGGCGACCTACCACTGGGCCAACCGCGAGTCGCGCATCATCCACCCGAGCCCGCTGCTCAAGGAGGCGCTGCGCGACCTCAACCACGCCGACCCGCCGCTGCTCACGCACATGTTCGACCGCGTGCAGGCGCCCGACCGGGTGCTCAACCCGGCCCGTGCCGTCCGCTGGGCGGCGCGCGCCGCGCTGCGCCCGGGCACCGACCGGCGCGCGCTCGCGCGCGAGCTCGTCGAGGAGGCGCGGATCGACCTCGACATCCACCGCGAGCGCCTCGCCGGGCGCTTCCGCTCGACGCGGCTCACCGCGTCGGAGCGACCGGACTACGTCTGGCCGCCGCGTCAACCGGGCCGCGCGGGCGCGACGCCAGCGCCGGCGAGGC